>PLNZ01000174.1 GCA_003142915.1 Ignavibacteriales bacterium
ATACCAAATCGGCTATTTCGTCCGGTTCATCCTGCTGCTGAAAAATATGCGTAATTACCTTTCTTTGTTCACGCTTAAAATCGTTTTCATTAAAATGCGGTGTTTTAATAACTGCTGAAAAAAGCTCTAATGATTTAGCAACATTTTCTTTCAGAGTTTGAAGCGAGAAAAAGGCATTATCTTCACTGCTTGATACGCTGAAGTTAGAGCCGAGGAGTTCAAATTCATCGCTTAACTGAAGTGAATTATATTTACCTGCGCCTTCATCAACCGCCAATGAGAATAAATTCGATAATCCTTTCTTATTTTCCAGATCTAAAAAACTGCCTGCATTAATTAAAAGATTAAACTGAAGGATTGGAAGGTTTGTCTTTTTAATAAAATAAACTTCAAGATTATTATTTAGAGTAAATTTTTCTATCCCGGGGAGCGAGAAACTTATTCCTTTGGATGGAATAGGTTTTATAGTTCTATCTATCGATTGCATTAAAAATTTATCCTTCCTTATGCGGTATTATATGAAGTTCAACGAACGGTTTTGAAAGATAATTTTCAATTACCTGTTTAATTTTTTCATTGTTAATTTCTTCAAACCGATTTAAGTCAAAATTGAATGAGTTCGGCTCACCAAGAAAAAAGTTATAAGAATTTATCTGGTCGGCTATGAAGTCAAGATTTTGCATTGAATAAATAAAATTTGATTTCATTCCATTTTTTGATTTGAGTAATTCTTTTTCTTCAGCGCCGTCTGTTTTTAACTTTTCTATTTCTTTGAATATTTCGTCTTTCAATGTATCTAAGCTTATTCCGGGTTTGGCAGTAGATATAATTGCGAAAAATCCTCCAAATCTTCCCGAAAACTGATAAGCTGTTACGTCCTGTGCAATTTCTTTTTCGAAGACTAAATTTTTATAAAGCCTTGAACTTTTTGAACCAGAAAGAAGATCCGAAACAATATCAAGAGCGGCATCATCTTTACCGTAAGCATTATCAGAATGCCAAGCAAGATAAATTCTTTCCAGTTGGACATTATCTTTATGTGTAATTAAAGTATTTTTTCCCAATGCCGGCTGTTTAACATCAAGCTGTTTTATGGGGCCGTTAAATTTTATATTTTCGAAATATTTTCCAATGGAATCTTTAGCTCTTTCCGTTTCAAAATCACCCGCAAGGACATAACTTGCATTTGACGGCGAGTAATAAGTATTAAAAAAATTGGTTACATCTTTAAGTGTATAAGCGGTTATGTCGGGCAAAAAACCAATTGTAGGCCAACTATAAGGATGATTTTTAGGGAATAAATTTGAAACTATTAATTCCCATGCTAAACCATAAGGCTGATTGTCATATCTTTCAAGTCTTTCGTTTTTTACAACACCTATCTGGTTATCCAGTTTTTCCTGAGTTAATGCAGAAAGAAAATTTGCCATCCTGTCTGATTCAAGCCAAAGAATTAAATTCAAAAAGTTAGATGGAACTTTTTCATAATAATTAGTTCTGTCAAAGCTGGTAGAACCATTAAGGCTGCCGCCCGCTTCCTGTATGTACTTAAAGTGCATTTCCTTCGGAACATTTAGCGAACCCTGAAACATCATGTGTTCAAAAAGATGAGCTATTCCTGTTTTGCCTTTTCTTTCATTTGCGGACCCCACTCTGTACCAAATATTTCCGGCAATTATAGGCAGATCGGTGTTGCGGTAAAGAATTACTTCCATGCCGTTATTCAATTTAAATTTTTCGTAATCGATATTTAAAATATCCATAAGCTGTTTTAATAATTTTAGTAACCAAAAAAGGGCGAGTTAGTCCCGCCCTTTGATAAATAGTTTATTCCGCTATAGATTAGTTCAGAAGTAATAATACTCTTTCCGGTCGAATTGATCCGATTAAGCGGAAGAAGTCGGTAAAAGGAATATCACGATCCCATGAAAATAATGTAATCAAAGCCTCACCTACAACCAAGTCTCTTGGAACAAAGCCCCAAAATCGGCAGTCAAGGCTGTCGTCACGATTATCACCCATCATAAAATAGTAATTTTGTGTAAAAGTATATGAAGTGACTGGCTTACCTTTAATTATTACAACTCCATTCTGAACATCAACAACTTTTTCTCCGTAAGCGCGGTCTATTGTTGTTGCCCACTGGTCGACATTAGTAACATCAAGCGGAATAGTATATCCTTTTTTAGGAACAATGAGGGGTCCGTAATTATCTTCATTCCAAGGCATACCTTTAGGAAATATTCTCGGCTCAACCATATCTTTTGGACGAGCAAAAGATTCAAGATATTTTATGTGAGGAGGAATCCAAAATTGTTTATGGTTAACATAAACAACTTTATCAACCACCTGAATTGTATCACCGGGAAGCCCGATGCATCTTTTTACATAATTTACACCGCGATCATCGGCAAAAATTTGATCTCGCATCCCGGGAAATTCAAAAACTACTATATCTTTTCTGCGGGGTTCACGCAATGCCGGAAGCCTGAAATGTGGTATTTCAATTTGTGTAAACGGAATGTATTTAGGAGATTCAGCCCCGAATATAAATTTATTCACCAAAACAAAATCGCCAACAAGAATTGTATCTTCCATAGACCCGGTTGGAATTCTTGTATTTTGAACAATAAAGGTAATTATAAAAAATGCAGCAATACCGGCAAAAAGCAATGATTCAATAAATTCCTTTGTTTTTTCTTTAGAGGTTTTAACCTTTTTCAATTCTTCTTCGGTTTTTATCCCGAAAAATCTTCTTAAATTTGTTTTAAACGACAATTTTTTACTCCAGCCTTAAATTAGGGAAAATTTCTTCACTTAATTCTTTAAAAGTTCAAGTTTCTCTTTTAACAGATCATTTACAACTTTTGGGTTGGCTTTCCCTTTAGTTTCGCGCATAATCTGTCCGACAAAGAATCCGAACACTTTACCCTCACCATTAATGTATTGTTTTACCTGGTGCGAATTGTTGCCTAATATTTTTTCAACAATCTTTTCAATTTCCGATGAATCGGTTATTTGCACCAGATTTTTTTCTTTGACGATTTGAGAGGGCTTTTTGTTCTCTTTCAGCATAAGAGGAAAAACTTCTTTCGCTATTTTCCCGCTTATTGTGCCTTCTTTGATTAAATTAATCAATTCACCGAGATTCCCGGGAGGTATGGGAAAATCTTTAATATCTATTTTTTCGTCATTAATTACTTTGAGTACGTCAGTCATAATCCAGTTACTTGCGGACTTGTAATCGGCTGTAGTTTCAATTACCTGCTCATAATAATCTGCTATAGATTTTGTTTGTGTTAATATTTCCGCATCATACTTTGGAAGGCTATATTTACCAACTAATCTCTCTTTTCTGACTTCGGGTAATTCAGGCATCTGATTTGCAATTTCAGATTTCCATTGGTTACTTACAATAACCGGCATAAGATCAGGATCAGGAAAATACTTGTAATCGTGCGCTTCTTCTTTACTTCTCATGGAATGAACTTCATTGCGGTCGGCATCCCAGAGAAGAGTTTCCTGTATAATTGTTCCACCGTCTTCAAGAATATCAATCTGCCGTTCAATTTCATAGTTGATTGCTTTCTCAACATTGCGGAATGAATTCATGTTTTTTATTTCGGCTTTTGTTCCGAGTTTTTTTTCCCCTTTTATTCTTACGGATACGTTTGCATCGCATCTCAATGAGCCTTCTTCCATATTGCCGTCGCATATATTAAGATATTGCACAAACTGCTTAATCTTGCTTAGATAAAGATACGCTTCCTGTGCAGTATGCATATCTGGTTCACTTACAATTTCCATTAATGCAACGCCGCACCGATTTACGTCGACAAGTGTTTCATAAGATTGGTCATGAATCAACTTACCTGCATCTTCTTCCATATGAATTCTGGTCAACCCTATTCGCTTGGTTGATTCATCCGGGAAAGTAATATCTACATATCCATTTTCGCAGATGGGCTCTTCATACTGGGATATCTGGTATCCTTTTGGAAGATCGGGATAAAAGTAATTTTTTCTTGCAAAAATAGATTTCTCATTTATCGTGCAATTAGTAGCAAGCCCCATTAAAACCGTCAACTCAACTACTTTTTTATTTAGTACGGGCAAAATGCCTGGGTGACCGAGACATATCGGACATATATTGCTGTTAGGCGAGTTCCCGAATTTTGTTGAACATCCGCAAAATGCTTTAGATTCCGTAAGTAACTGTGCGTGGACTTCAAGTCCTATTACTGCTTCGTATTTTTCGTTCATCTCTATGGATTTGATATTTAAGATTTAAATATAAAAAAGAATTACATCATATTGAAGGAAGAAACTCGCCATTGTGCTGTAATAAATGATCATTTATTAAAAAGTTGAAGATTAAGATTTGTTATTTCACGTTTAGACTTTTGAGTTTCACGAATCACTATTATTACACTGATGTCATTATTAAAGAATTTTGGTAATTATATGAATAAAGGGAAAAAGTTTAAGGCTTTAATGATAAGAGAAATGAGTGGGAAATTTTTTCGTGAAATTATTGAAAAAAAGATTGGAAACCTGCCGGATGCGGAGGTGCTAATCAGAGTTAATTATTCTTCACTTAATTGCAAAGATATTTTCTCTGCGACAGGCAACAGGTGAGTAACAAGAAAATATCCTTATACACCGGGAATTAATGCTGCCAGTATTGTAGAAGATTATTCTAATAAAAAAATTAAAACCGGCGATGAAGTTATTATTACTAAATATGATTTCGGTATGATTACGCCGGGCGGGTATGGGCAATATATTTGCATGTCTTCCGAATGGATTGTAAAACTGCCAGGGAAAATGTCTCTTAAGGAAAGTATGATTTACGGAACTGCGGGGTTCACCGCCGGGTTTGAGTTCGAAAAATTGGAAGCAGCGGGATTGACACTTGGTTTAGGTGAAGTATTAGTTACAAGCGCTACAGGGGGAGTAGGCTCATTGGCAGTTGCTATTGCCTCCAAAGCCGTTATAAAGTTAATGCTTCAACAGGAAAATCCGATAAAAGAGATTATTTAAAATCACTTGGTGCAAATAAAATAGTGAAAAGGGAAGAAGTTGATGATAAACCCGGCAGGACTCTTCTGCCGACGCGGTGGGCGGGTGTAATAGATACAGTCGGCGGAAACACATTAAGCACTGCAATTAAATCAACAAAAGATAATTGCAGTGTTGTTGCCTGCGGATTAATCCAATCTTCCAAATTGAGCTCAACTGTTTATCCTTTTATACTTCGCAGAGTAAATCTACTTGGATTAAGTTCAAGTAACTGTATGATGGAATTAAGAACAAAAATCTGGAATAAGCTTGCTTCAATCTGGAAACCAGAAGTTCTGGAACAAATTTATTCGGAATGCGTTTTGCAAGAATTGAGTGATAAGATTGATTTTAGAAGGGAAAATTACGGGAAGAATAGTAGTAAATCTTGAATGAGGCCACAAAAATTTTCCAACATTTATCAAATATATTAAAATTAATGCGTTTACCAGGTTCGACGGCTGGAGATGGACTGCAAAACTAAAAGATATACCCCTGCAATATAGAGCTCAGATTCAAACGATCATAAGGAAACAGGGGCTTGAACCGGATTTTGTAGATTATATAGATACCGTTTCTAAAAAATCGAATGGATTCAAATTTTAAAAAAATATGATCTAAGAACCTTTTTCCAAACCTGCTTCGATTAATCTAATTTGATCAATATGTTCTAATATGAAAAACTGTGTAAAAGTTGTTTTAGACTCTGGAAAATAATAATTTCGTTTTGAGTTTTTTAAAATGGGAAGAAATAAATTATAATATTACTATATGCTGACTAAAGATTACATAATGCGTATGATCGATATGCTTATAAAAGTGCTCGAACGATTATTGTTGATGAAGGAAAGTAAGAATTATAATGAAGCACTGGATGAAATTGAAAAAGTAACAAAAGAATTATTCGGCTTGAATAGAAAATTTATAAACAGTTTATCCGACTCGCAATTAATTAAAATGATTGCCATCTCGGAGACCTTGTTTGCCCCAAATTGTTATTTACTCGGCGTTCTATTTAAGGAGGAAGCGGAAATTTTTAAGCTTCAGGGAGAACCTGAGAAAAGTATGGAAATGTATGAAAGATCCCTTAATCTTTTTGTTGAAGGTTTGAAAAATTCAACTACTACTATTGAACATGACCATTTAACAAAAATTAATCAGGTAATTGAAACTCTTGAGGATGCGGCAATTAATATAGAGACAGAAAGAAACCTTGTCTTCTATTATGAGTTTGAAGGGAAATTTGATAAAGCTGAAGATTTAATTTATGATCTAATCGATTTCGATTCTAAGTATATCAACGATGGAATTCAATTCTGTGAAAGGCTTTTGAAAAAAGAAGATAGTACACTAATTCTTGGAAATCTTCCACGCGAAGAAATTGTAGACAGCCTGTCATTTTTAAAAAATAAAATAAAAAATTTTTGATGTTAGCACATAAAGGAAATAATATACTTTCAACAATTAATTAGAAAACTTAATAATTAACTGACGATTAATTATAGACAGTAATTTAAAGTTACTTGAAATAATTGAAGTTAAACCTTATTTAATTTAATTTTCCTTTCATGGTATTAAAGTTGTCTGTTTATTAATGATCCGGACTATTTGACTGGGTTGAGAGTAAATCTAAATTTAAGTGTGAATATAAAAATTATAAACTGTTTTGTAATAAAAAAATATTTTGGTGATTTATGAAAAAATTAATTTTAGTCCCTTTTATTTTTATTGGGCTTCTGATTGCAGGTTGTGCAATAACAAGTGAAACAACATCGACTACTACAGTAGATCACCATCCCGATCCTACTTTCAGCGATCTGAATAACTACGGTACGTGGGTGGATATTCCTGATTATGGCACTGTTTGGAAACCTTACGCTGATGATACCTGGCAGCCTTATTCTGATGGACAGTGGGATTGGACAGACCAGGGCTGGATGTGGGATTCTAATGAACCTTATGGTTGGATAGTTTATCATTACGGATATTGGCAGTTTACGGATTATGATGGATGGTTCTGGATACCCGGTTATGATTGGGCACCAGCAAGAGTAAGTTGGTATAATTCAGACGGTTACATCGGATGGGCTCCGCTACCTCCTCCAGGTATTGGCGTATCAGTAATATATAATGACAGGTATGCAAGAAGAATGTGGGTTGTTGTTCCTGAAGTAAATTTTGCCGGGCAGAATGCCAGACAATACCGTAATAGATCTTTCGTGCCGGGTGCTTCAGTATTACGTTCAAGTGACGGCGGACGTGCGCCGGATGTAAAGGATATTGGACGGGTTTCTAATAGAACTATTAATGTTGTTCAACCTACGCGCGAACAAGTAAATAAAGGCAAGCATCAATTAACCAGAGTAAGAGTACAGAATAATACCCCGGTTAGTCCTTCGACAATTAGTAATCAATCAAACCCGGTTAGGACTCCTGCGGAAGTCAATTCTCAAAAGCCCGTATCCAATCCGCCCGAAATTAATGATAGGAGACCGGTAAATAACTCTATACAAAAAGACAAAATACAGAATAACACAAGTTCTAATAATATAATTCACAAAAAATCGGGGCATAAGAGAAATGGAGCAAAAAAACATCAAACTACTGCTCCTGTTCCAGTACATGCTCCTATTCCAGTACATGCTCCTATTCCAGTACGTGCTCCTGCTCCAATACGTNNTCCAATACGTGCTCCTGCTCCAACTCCCGCACCTGCGAGAGTTAATAACAACAATAGCGGTCAGAAGAATGAGAAAAGATAAGCCTGAAGAATAAAGTTAAAATAAATTTAGAATAATTGTAATTTCATCAGATATATTAAAAAGCTCTGTGATTAAATAATCATAGAGCTTTAATTTTTTTAAAGCCAAGTCATAAAATCTGACGTGTTTAATCATTTCTATTAGGTTTTATTTAAAAATAATTTTAAATTCGATAGGCAGTATTAACTCAATTTTACACTTTTTTATATCGAATCTATAATTGATCACTTTATGATTATTTATATTATTACCACGACTGTTAAAAACGAATTAGAACAAGAATGGTTACAATGGGTAAAGGAAAAACGTATCCCCGAAATTTTAAACACTGGATTCTTTAAGAACCATCAAATTTATAAGGTAAAACTTCCTACAAATTTGGAGGGAGAAGTTACTTATATTGTACAATATGAGTGTGAATCGATGGATAAGTATACGGCTTATGCTGAAAAAGATTACAAGAAACTTCAGGCAGAATATCCTTCAAAATTTATTGGGAAAGTGACTACAGCCCGTACCATAATGGAAAGTATGTAGCCTTTCCATTTCATTTATTATTATACTCCATTTACTTCTTTCGCTAAAAAATTCAAAATATTTCTCAAATTGGAATAAATCCTTTTAGAAAATTTAATTCTCGGCACAAACATTCTTTTTATTATACCTTCAATCTTGAATGTTCCTGTCAAACTGCATATTTTTTATTTTTAAAAACAGAATAGTTATATTTAACTTTATAAAGGGAAAGACGGAGCTATGCAGATTAATGAATTTTTGAATAAATTATTTTCCAATTCGGATAATGGTTCGGTTCTTTCAAGAGGAAAAATAGAAGAAAAATACAAATGGGATCTTACGCATATATATGAAACCGATGCAAAATGGGAAGAAGATTTTAAATGGATTGAAAAAAATACCAGCCGGTACAAAAAATTTGAAGGAAAGCTTTCGCAAAATTTCGATATATTATTCGAGTGCTTAAAATTTGATGATTCAATCGGAATGGTGCTCGACAGGCTTAATCTATACGCTTCTCTTGCTAAAGACAGCGATATGAGAGTACAGATATATCAGGCAATGGATGAAAGGATTAGGAATCTGGTTTCAAAAGTTTCATCGGCAAGCTCATTTATCCGTCCCGAAATTTTATCTATTCCCCGTGATAAGTTAATAAAAGCTGTTGAAGGGAATATTGATCTAAAAATTTACAAGCATTATTTAGAAGATATTATTAGAACCAAGGCCCATACGTTAAGTAAAGAAGAGGAAGAAATTTTAGCTTTGGCAAGCGAGACAAGTCAAATATCTTATGATGTATTTTCCATATTTACAAATGCAGATATTAAATTCCCAATCATAAAAGATGCAAACGGAAATGATTTTGAAATCTCTCATGCGCGTTATTATTCCGCAATGTATTCGCGTAACCGCAGTTTCAGGCAGCGAGCTTTTTTCAGCTACTGTAAACAATATAAAGATTACTCAAATACATTCTCAGTTCTATTTAACGGAAATTTAAAAACGCATATATTTTCTGCTAAAGCGCGTAAGTATGGTTCATCAAGAGAAGCTGCGCTTGACAGGAACAATATTCCTGTTCCCGTATATGATAATTTAATTAAAACTGTCAATGAAAATTTAAAGCCACTGCATAGGTGGGCATCGTTGAAAAAGAAATTATTAAAAATTGATGAGCTTCATCCGTATGATTTGTATGCGCCTTTATTTCAAGCAGGTTCTGAAAGAAATTATAGCTTTGATGAAGCCGTAAAAATTGTTTTTAAAGCCCTTGAGTCAATGGGGAAAGAATATCTTGAATCACTTCGAACGGCATTTGAAAACAGGTGGATAGATGTTTATGAAACGCAGGCAAAGAGAAGCGGCGCATATTCTTCCGGTACTACATTCGGTATTCATCCGTATGTTTTACTAAATTGGACGGGTTTACTGAATGATGTTTTTACATTAGCACATGAAATGGGGCATAATATGCATTCATATTACACGGGGCTAACTCAGCCTTATCCCTATGCAAATTATTCGATATTTCTTGCGGAAGTAGCCTCAACTTTTAATGAATCTTTGCTAATGGATTATTTAATAAATGATGCTTCTTCAAAAACAGAAAAGCTCAATTTGATTGAAAAATATTTAAGCAACATTACCTCAACTTTTTACAGGCAGGCAATGTTTGCAGAATTTGAATCATTGGTTTATGAAAAAACAGAAAAAGGAACTGCCTTCACACCTGATACCTTATGTAAAATATATAAGAACATATATCAAAAATACTGGGGCCGGAAATGGTTGTTGATAAAGAGGAAGAGTATACATGGGCAAGAGTTCCTCATTTCTATTATAATTTTTATGTCTATCAATACGCTACCGGTTTTGCAGCTTCTGAAGTTTTAATGAAAAAAGTAAAAGAAGAAGCTGAACCGGCTATTAGAAGATATTTAGTTTTCTTAAAAGCCGGAAGTTTTGATTATCCTATAGAAATTCTGAAATCGGCGGGTGTTGATATGAATTCATCCGAGCCGGTCATAGCCATTACCCGGAAAATGAACCAGCTTTTGCATGAAGTTGAATTATTAATTGAATAAAATTTGTGTTACATATTCATATATTATGTGTGCAAAATAGTTTTTAAAATAAATCAAATTGGAGTATCAATATTTTTTCCTATCCATATTTTGTTAAATAACTATTTGATTGAGTTATTGAAATAAGACAGTATCCCGGACTGCGAAAAGATAACAATGAGGGCATAAATAAAAATGAAGAGTACTTAAGAATTAATATACAGGTTAATTTTTTGAACTAAATATTCTCCAAGCTGGAGATAGGGGTAAATCCCTTTATCAAAATTCATTTCAAACAATGTGTAAAATAATTTATTTTATTGGTTATAATTTTAACTATTATTTATTTCTTAATTATCATTTTTAAGAGTTATGAAAAAATATATTATCCTCGTCGCTGCTGTATTAATTTTTATTCCGTCATCTTTTCCACAGAAAAAAGCTTTTACTATTGCAGATCTTTATAGAATTAAAAATGTAAGCGCACCGGCCATATCGCCAGATGGCTCGCTTGTTACATTCACACTTTCCGAGTCTGATCTTTCTAAAGGAAAGACTAAAACGGACATATATGTAATGAAACCGGATGGGACCGATATAAAAGACATAACAAGTAAGGATAAAAATGATTACAACCCGGCCTGGTCTGCTGACAGCAAAAGTATCTATTTTATTTCTGATAAAACAGGAACTCCGGAATTATTTTATTACAGCTTCGCCGATGATAGCGCTTCGCAAATTACAAATATTTCAACTGGTGTAGATGATCCTGTAATTTCGCCAAACGGTGAGTTTGTTGCTTTCTCTACAGATATTTACCCTGAGTGCGGTGCCGATGATAATTGTAACAGGATAACCGACTCGGCAGCTTCAAACGGCCCTATCCAGGCTTATGTTGCCGATCATCTCCTGTTCAGGCACTGGACTGATTATTCATCGGGAAAATACACTCATATTTTTATCTATGATTTAAAAAATAAAACCTACAAAGATTTAACACCGGGTAAATTTACCTCCCCCACTTTTATGCTTGGCGGCGGAATAGGTTATAACTTTTCCTCTGACGGCAAAGAACTTTGTTATGTATCCGATCATGAACAGCATCCTGAAGCAACAACAAATGCGGATTTGTGGATTGTGCCTGTAATCGGAGGCTATGCGGTTAATATTACTGCGGAAAACAAAGCATGGGACGGAAACCCGATATATTCACCCGATGGAAAATATATTGCATACAGAACTCAGAAAATTCCTAATTATGAATCGGATAAATTCAGAATAGCCCTGTTTGATAGAACAACAAAGGAGACAAAAATAATAACCGAAAGCTTTGACAACTGGATAACTGATTTTGTATGGAACTATGATTCAAAAACAATTTACTTTACCGGCGATGTGAAAGGATATTCTCCTATTTATAAAATTGATATTGCTTCAAATAAAATAACCGAAATGACAGGACAAAAATCAGTTTTGGGATTTGATATTTCGCCCAATGGAAAATTTATCTATTATATGGCAAGAGCGGTAGATAACCCGGGTGAAATTTATCTTCTGAATTTGACAAACGATTTAGCAATGCAGTTAACGGAGTTTAATAAAAAATTCCTTGAAGAAGTTGATGTAAGACCTGCAGAGAAGATGTGGGTTAAGGGCGCAGGCGGAAAAAATGTTGAAGTATTTATTGTAAAGCCGCATAACTTTGATCCAAATAAAAAATATCCTTTGATATTAAATGTTCACGGCGGACCGCAGGGGCAATGGATGGATTCTTTCCGCGGTGACTGGCAGGTATATCCAGGTTCAGGTTATGTTGTTGCATTCCCCAATCCGCATGGCTCTACAGGTTACGGACAGGAATATACTGCCGAGATTTCTACCGACTGGGGAGGGCTTGTGTTTGATGACCTTATGAAAATAACCGACACGCTGGAAACACTTCCTTATGTAGACAAAAACAGAATGGGCGCTATGGGTTGGTCTTATGGCGGATACATGATGAATTGGTTCCAGGCAAAAACAAAAAGATTTAAGTGCCTTGCTTCTATGATGGGATTGTTTAACCTTACATCTATGTGGGGAGCAACAGAAGAATTATGGTTTCCAAATTGGGATTTAAAAGGTCAGCCTTGGAACTCGGAATTATATTCCAAATGGTCACCATCCAATTATGTGAAGGATTTTTCTACCCCAACATTAATTATTACTGGCGAAAAAGATTACAGAGTTCCTTATACACAAGGTCTTGAATATTTCTCAACACTTCAGACTCTCGGGATAGATTCAAGATTAATTATATTTAAAAATGATGGGCACTGGCCAAGTAATGTAAAATCAATGCCGCTTTATTATGACGCTCACTTGGACTGGTTCCACAAATATTTGGGCGGCGATCCTGCGCCTTATGATGTAAATGAAATGGTAAAGAATTTAAGTTTTAAAGAGGGGAAAGAGTAATAATTCCTGTTTTTTACTAAACGAGACAATAAAATCAGGAAATAAAGTTTATTGTTACCCTTTACTTGAATGGCAGTAAAAAGATTACATACCGAGGATTATTAATGGAGTGGTTATTTTCAAGATACAACTATTGTTATAATGATGATATTATTTTGCATATTTAGTATCACTTATTTTTGTATGCCAGATTATAATACCATTTAACTTTTCGCACAAGTGAAAAAACGATTAGTCCTTTCTTAAAAATTAAATAAGAAAATATTATTTTATTATAGAAATCTTTTGTTGCCCATATCAATACAATTTTATTTTATGCATTGGTTCAAAATTGCTGCTTGAATAATAATCATACATATTAAAAACCTGGGACTGCCTTAGAGCATTGAAATTTTGAGGAGCTGCCGTAACCGGCTGCAATCTTTCTATAATGGATTTTCTTGGAGCCATTGAATTATTATCTTCATTTAATATTTTGAATCGCTGTCCAAATAAGCGCGGCTGATGCTTCTGATATACTAACATCGGCTGGTTTTCATACTGCATATTTTTATTTTGTATGTTTTGATATTGATCGTTTTCGTGCTGTAAATTATCATATTGTTGGCTTTCAAACGGTACATTTATCATTTGTTGGCTTTCAATAGGTGTATATATTATTTGTTCATTTTCAACCGGTTCATTTATCATTTGTATGTTTTCATATTGTCCCGGGCTAAATTGTTTTTCAGCTTTAGAAGGCTTTACGGAAAACGTCTGCGTTGGAACTTTTGTATAAGGCTTTTTTCTTTTTCTATCTTTTAATTTATAAATTAAATAAGATGAGATAACTATTAAAGTAGCAACTAATGCAAATATTTTAATAGAGAAAATAATAATCTGTAATAATTCCATGATCTTAATCCATAATTTTTATATTGAGAGAACAAGTTCTATACCATCTATAATTATCAGGTTCCGAAGTAATAAAAAATTGTATTGGATGGGTTGAGTGAAATTGAATAAGAGATGCAAAAACTGTAATATTAGTTAAAATTAAGGCTTTTTAGGGTTTATTTTAAAAGGAATTAATAACTGACTTAAAGAAAAATTTTACTAGCGGCATCAAAAACCTTTAATATCTTTATTCATGAATAAGTTGATAATCTATTTTTTTTGAGATAAATATATCATTATGAGACGCTGAGTTAGCAAGGAAAAGTTCTAATATAAAGGTTATAGTAATTATTTTGTATTGTGATGTCAATTCCACAAAATATTTGATTTTCTTTTTAATGTTTGATAATTTAATTGTTGGAATTACAAAGGTTTAAACTAGAGGTTTATAATTATAATCTTCAATAAAATGGATAGGGTAAAATTATGACAAAGGCAGATATTGTTGATAAAGTAGCTACAGGAACAGGACTAACTAAATTGGAAACAGAAGCTATAATTGAAGGATTTTTTAAAACTGTTATTGAGGCTCTTAAAGAGGGCAAAGGTATAGAAATAAGAGGATTCGGAAGTTATAAGGTTAAGAAGAAAAATGCGCGCCAGGCAAGAAATCCTAAATCTGGAGAATCTGTTTTCGTTCCGGAGCACTATGTCCCGACATTTAAGTTTTCTAAGGATTTTAAAGAATTAGTAGATGTAGGAATGAAAGAGTCGAAAAAGAATGTTTAAATTTTGTCCTAAGTGTGGTTACAAATTAGTTCATGAATTTAAGTTTTGTCCAGAATGTGGTTTTGAATTAGAAAAAATTAGGAATGATAAAAGTGCTGAAGATCAGATATCCATTCAGGCATTAAAAGAAACCGGATTTGTTGAAAAAAAAATTTGTGATAACTGCGGGGAAGAAAACGACGTAGAAAATATTATTTGTTCCGGCTGCGGCGTTAGACTTACAGGGATAACAACAGGTAAATTTGAAGCAAATTCAATCGGCCAGCAGGAAAATGTTTCTCGAAATGTGAAGTCCAAACCAGTTATTAAACCCGGCAATTCCAAAAATAATAAAAGCGAATCAAAGACCAGCACTAATGCTAAAATAAAAAGTTTGAACAAAGCTAAAACCATAACTATCATTGCCGTTGGAGTATGTATTGCTTTTGTAATTTTAATTTTTTCAGGCCTACTTAATTCTATAATTGTTCCAGGGAACACTGCGAATACAAATACAAATCAAAATTCCGGTGTTGATTTAAGCAGCATTCAAAAGATTAATGATCTTGAATCGGTTGTAAAAAATAATCCACTTGATACAACATCAATTTTGGAGTTAGCTCAATTAAAAAATGATGCCGGTATGTTTGAGCAAGCTATTGCGAATTATAAACAATATTTATCTTTGGTTCCAAAAGATGCTAATGCAAGAATAGATATGGGTATTTGTTATTATAATTTACAAAATTATGATACTGCTATAAACGAGATGGAACGAGCGTTAAAGTATAATCCTAATCATCAGATTGGCAATTTAGACTTAGGTATTGTAAATTTGGCGGCTGGAAAAATGGAAAAATCTAAGGAATGGCTAAAGAAAACCATTGAAATAGACCCGAATTCAAAATCTGGTAAAAAAGCTCAGCAGCTATTGAGTTCACATAATAATCAAATAAATGGAGGTAAGTAATGCCTTGCGGCAGAAAACGTAAAAGACATAAAATGTCTACTCATAAAAGGAAAAAAAGACTTCGGAAAAATAGGCATAAGAAAAAAATAAGATAGCCTGACTCAATTCTTTTTGTAGATTAAATGGTAAATGATATTTTTACGTTTACCATTTTCTCCTTTTCTGCCATCTTAGCTCAGCTGGTAGAGCAGCGCATTCGTAATGCGCAGGTCGCCGGTTCGATCCCGGCAGATGGCTCCTCACTAAAAAAAATCATTTAATAACCTACTTTAAATAGCTGGCTATAACTATAATTTTACCAAAAAGATACAGAAAGATTTTTTATAAAAAATGGTCTTTTTTATAAAATTTATCCAAAAAAAGTAAGAATTTCCTTGACATTTAAGATTTTTTTCCCTTATTTTGGGGAGTAGTGGGGAATTGTGGTGAAAATGGTCAAAATGCAGGAAAAAATTTGTTTAGAGGACAATTTACATACTCAGTAGATTCAAAAGGCAGAATAAGTATACCTGCCAAGCTACGAAAACATGTTTCATCTGAATCAAACGATTCATTTATTATGACGCAGGGCACAGCAAGCTGCATCGATATCTATCCATTAGATCAATGGCAGCAATTTGAAACCAAACTTCTCACTTTAAATCCTTTCAAACCAAACGATGCAAAATTTATTAGGATGATTTTGCAGCATGCAACAGAAGATACACTTGATTCACAAGCCAGAATTCTGGTACCCCAGGCTCTCTTACAATATGCAAAAATAGATAAAGAAGTATTAATTCTTGGCGCTTTAAAAAAGATTGAACTATGGAACCCCGAAATATATTCCGTATATCTTAAACAGACTCCGGAAACTTATGAACAAATTGCAGCAGAAGTAATGGTTCCGTGATGAACAATCATCATACACCGGTTTTACTTAATGAATCTTTGGAATTCTTGATGACCGATAATAACGGCGTTTACTTTGACGCGACACTTGGCTTTGGCGGCCACTCTGAAGCGATTTTGAATTCATTAAACAGCGGCGGGAAATTAATTTCAATCGATGTGGATATTGATGCTGTCAAATTTTCGAAAGAAAAATTCAGAGCCGAGCGAAGAATAAAAATATTTAACATTAATTTTTCACAGATAAATATAATTGCAAAAATTGAGTCTATTAAAAATTTCAACGGCATTTTTGCTGATCTTGGTGTTTCCTCATTTCAGCTTGATAACACTTTATCTGGGTTTACTTATAGGGATGAAGCCATATTGGATTTAAGGATGGACAAGACAAAAGCTATTGCGGCGGCGGATATTGTTAATTCTTTTTCGGAAGAAGAATTATCCGGCATCTTATATCGATACGGCGAAGAAAAAAAATCCAGACAGATTGCAAAAAGAATTATTGAAAACAGAAAAATTAAAAAGATTGAAACAACTTTAGATTTAGCAAATATAATAGAAGAAATAACGCCGTTTAAATATAGAATTAAAACTCTATCCAGGGTTTTTCAGGCGTTTAGAATTTATGTAAACGATGAGCTTGAAGTATTGAAATCATTCTTAACAAAGTCTGTCGACCTTCTATCTAAGGGAGGAAGAATTGTAATCCTTTCTTATCATTCTCTTGAAGATAGAATTGTTAAGGAAGTTTTTAAATATGAAACTCTGGATTGTATTTGTCCGAAGGATTACCCTGTTTGTAAATGCGATAAAGAACAAAGATTAAAAATATTAACAAAGAAACCGGTTGTTCCATCTATGTTCGAAATAGAAAATAATATTAGATCGCGGAGCGCTAAATTAAGAGCTGCTGAAAGAATATGAAAAAGAGCGCTAAACCTTTAATATTCTTTAGTTCAATTGTTTTTATTGTTTTTACTTCATTAATCCTTGGGTATGTAAGCGTTAAGCTGGAATGCGAAAAGCTTAGAAGAGAGGAAAACATATTGACGGAAGAAAGATTAAAAGAAATAAAGGACTACAGAACTAATTTAATAGCGCAGGATCAGGACCTTTCGGCAGAGGAAACGATAGTCCGCATTGCTGAGACGGAACTTGGTATGATAAGAAGAACAGATGCTCCTATAGAATTAGAAGTAAGTAAAGAAAAGATTGAAGAAATATCAAAGGCTATAGAAAAGAAGTATGAATAGTTCCCGGACTATTTGGGTTATAATTTTTATGGTCGGCTTTTTTGCTGCGTTGGTAATAAGGCTATTTAATGTGCAGGTATTGAAGAGCGATGAACTTAAATATTTTGCAAGGCGTCAGCAGATGGCTTCCAAAATGGTAAAAGCAGAAAAAGGCTTGATTTATGACCGAAACGGCGTTCTGCTGGTTTATAACAGCAATGATATTTCTTTTTATTTAGACTTAAGGATGGCATCGAAAAAAGACAAAAAGAAAATTGCGGAAAAATTTTCATCAACTTTTTCGGAACACGAAAATTATTTTTATGAACTTATGAAGGATTCCGGGAAAACCATTTGTCTGGAAAAGAAAATACCGGGTGAAAAGGCTATTGTCTTAAAGAATTTTAGAGTAAACGGTTTATTTTACCGTGAAGATCCTACACGGGTCTATTATTATAAAAGCCTGGCTTCTCATCTATTGGGTTATGTTGACGGGGATTATAAGGGTGTTGATGGTATTGCAAGATCATGTGATAATTTATTATCAGGTGAAGACGGTAATATGTTAATACTTCGGGACGCAATAGGTGATATGATAACTGTTTCCGAAGAGGAGACAAAACCTGCGATTCCGGGTACTAATATTTATTTAACGTTAAATAAAACTTTCCAGGCTATCTTGGAAGAAGAATTAAGAAACGGATTTCAAAAATACGGCGGTTCTTCGGCAGTAGGAATAATAATGGATCCCAATAACGGACAAGTTTTGGCACTTGCAAACTCTGCCAATTATGACCCTAATGAATACTGGAAATACAGCGATTCTTTAAGAAGGAACCGTGCGATAACAGATACATATGAACCGGGCTCAACATTTAAAACTTTTACAATGGCTTCTCTTTTTGATCAAAACCGTTGCAATCTGAATGAACAAATTTATGCCGAAAATGGAAGATATAAATTCAAAAATGTTTATATAACCGACTCACACAACAGTAAATGGTTAACCGTTAGAGGTGTACTGGAACAGTCCAGTAATATCGGTATGGCAAAATTAGTTCAGCGGATTGATGATGATTCATTTTATAAATATTTAAGAGGCTTCGGATTCGGGAATGTTACTTCAATAAATTTGCCCGGAGAAGTAAAAGGAACCCTTAGAAAGCCAACGGAATGGAGCGAGGTTTCCAAAGCTTTTATCTCTTTCGGTTATGGTATTACAGTCACACCAATTCAGTTGATAACGGCATACAGTGCAATAGTTAACGGCGGTATATTGTATCAGCCGCAAATAATTGAAAAGGAAGTAAAGCACGACGGACAGTTAATATTCCAAAATACGCCTATTAAAATAAGACAGGTGATTTCGGAAGAGAGTTCCAAGCGTATGAGGGATTTACTTGTTGGTGTTGTTAAGGAGGGTACTGGGACTAATGCACAGCTTAATTCTGTAAGCGTAGGAGGAAAAACCGGAACGTCTCAAAAACTAATTGACGGAAAATATTCGAAGCAAAATTACAATTCTTCATTTGTTGGTTTCTTCCCTGCGGATACGCCAAAGATTATATGCCTGGTTCTAGTAAATTCACCCCAGATTGGAAGATACGGCGGATCAGTTGCCGCTCCGATATTTAAGAATATTGCTGAACGAATTATAGAACTTGATCCCGGCAGCTATAGGGATCAGCAGCCATACAGGAACGAAACAGCACAAAGGCAGAATGAACAGTTTGCCGATAATTTAAAGAGTAGTAATATTCAGAATCAGTCATCAGTTAAAAAGATTGATACCGCAAAATTAATTGCATCAAATACAAATTTTAATAAAATGCCTGATTTAAGAGATTGTTCCGTACGTGATGCAATACTAGTTCTATCAAAGCTTGGTTTAATATATAAAGTTATCGGGTCGGGAAAAGTTATAGCGCAAAGCATTCAGGCTGGCGATGCGATACATAAAGGTTTGTANNTAAAAGCGATTCAGGTAATTGGCGAAGTTCAAAGAAAGGATGTTTCCGGCTTATTCTATGACTCGCGCAGGATTATTAAAAACTCTGTTTTTATCGCTATTAAAGGTTATAAAACAGACGGTCATAAATTCATACTCGATGCGCTTAATAAAGGTGCAATTGCGGTTATCCTTGAAGAGAATAATAGTGTTCCCGATGAAATTTTTACCGATAATAATGCTGTTAAAATTTTGGTTAAGGACAGCCGGGTAGCTATGGCAGAGATTTCGGATTCTTTCTTCAAGCATCCTTCTTCCAAATTAAAATTAATAGGTATTACAGGCACTAACGGCAAAACAACAACATCTTATTTTATAAAAAGTATTTTGGAAACATCGGGTGAGAAAGTCGGACTGCTGGGAACCATTGCAAATTATATAGGCGATAGAGAATTTAAAGCATCGCTTACTACTCCGGAATCAAGTGATCTGAATGAACTCCTTTTGGGAATGGTAAATGAAGGATGCAGCTATGCGGTTATGGAAGTTTCATCGCATTCCTTGGTTTTGAACCGGGTATACGGATTAAATTTTAGCGGCGGAGTTTTTACAAATATTACTTCGGATCACCTGGATTTTCATCAAAACTTTGAAAATTATTTTAAAGCAAAGAAGATTTTGTTTGATTCCCTTACACCGTCGACATTTGCAGTATTTAATGCTGATGATACAAGCAGCTTGCGCTTAATGAAGGATTCCCCTGCAAAATTATTTTCTTACGGTACATTAACGAATTCTGATTTTGTTATAAAGAATATAACATTTGATTTACACGGCACTTCATTTAACTTAGTTTATAATGGGGATGAATATAATCTATTTGCAAAGCTGGTCGGTGAGTTTAATGCCTATAATGCTGCAGCTGCCTTTGCAGTATCAGTGCTTCAAGGAGTAAGTGAAGAAAAAGCTATTGAAGGAATCAAAACATGCAAACAGGTTCCGGGCAGGATGGAAGTTGTCGGTTGCGGTCAGNNAAAGCTATTGTAGATTATTCTCATACGGCAGATAGTTTGGAGAAAGCACTTCTTTCTATAAAAAAATTAACAAAAAAAAATCAACCTATTTATACTGTCTTCGGGTGCGGAGGAAACAGAGATAAAACGAAACGTCCGCTTATGGGAAAAATTGCAAGCGAATTAAGCAACCGCGTTATAGTTACTTCGGATAATCCGAGATTCGAAACTCCTTCTCAGATTATTAACGAAATAAAAAATGGAATACAAAAAAATAACTACAACGTTATTGAAAACAGAGAAGAAGCAATCCGTTTTGCAATAGGAAATTCTGAAGATGATGCGGTTATTTTGATTGCAGGCAAGGGACATGAAAACTACCAGGAAATAAACGGTAAGCGGAATCATTTTTCCGACAAAGAAATTGCAGAAAAATATTTGTTATGATCGAAGAAATAAAAATAACAATTGACGATCTGTTTGAACTGCCGGATGCAGCGGTTTATAATTCCGATTCCTATAAACCGGTATCGGCTGTATCTATTGATTCAAGAAATATTAAGAAGGATTCTCTTTTTATAGCTATTAAAGGCGGAAAATTCGATGGGCATAATTTTATTTCTGACGCAATAAATGCAGGCGCTTCCGCAATAATAATTGATGAGGACAAGGCAGATAAGTTTAGCAATTATAAAATACCCGTTGTTACCGTAAAAAATACTATCACTGCTTTGGGTGACCTTGCAAAAGTTTGGCGGAGCAAATTAAATACGAAAATTATTGCTATAACAGGCAGCACAGGCAAAACCACGACAAAAGAAATGCTTGCTTCCATTTTAAGCGAGAAGTATAAAGTAAACAAAACAGCCAGTAATAATAACAATCATATAGGTGTTCCTTTAACATTATTCAGTACGACTAATGATTATGATATTTTAATACTTGAACTGGGCACTAATCATTTTGGTGAGATTGCATATACGGTAAATATTGCCCAGCCCGATTATGCAATTATTACAAATATCGGCAATTCCCATCTTGAATATTTTAAGAATAAGAAAGGGGTTCTTAACGAAAAGATTGTTTTGTTTGAAACCACTGTTGCCCGTAAGGGAATTATATTTATTAATAATGACGATATTTTGATCAGCAAGACAATGATGGATTATCCAAAAAGAATTACATTTGGATTTGAAAGCATTTCCGATGTAAAGGGTACAATCAAAAGTTTTAATGAAGAAGGTAAACCTGTTATTGAAATTTGTTATAAGGATTTGAAAGTTCAGCAGCAATTTAATCTATATGGTGAACAAAGCGCTAAAAATTATCTTGCTGCTGTAGCTGTTGCCTTAAAGTTAGGGCTGAATAAAAAAGAAATCTCGGCAGGCATCTCTAAATTTAAATCTATTGATAAAAGATTAAATATAAAAACTTTTAAGAAATTCATTTTGATTGATGATACCTATAATGCAAATCCCGAATCCATGAGGCATGTAATTGAGCTGATGCCAAAGATTAAAGCATATAATAAAAGAATTGCCGTTCTTGGCGACATGTTGGAGCTTGGCGATGAGAGCGCAAAGCTGCATTCTGAACTTGGAAGAATAATTAAAAGGAATAAAATTGATTTAACGATTACTATAGGGGAGTCAATAAAAAACCTGGATTCAGAATTAAAAAAATTAAAAGTTGAAAGCATTCATTTTGATAATCGCAAAGACTTAGCAGAATATTTAAAGGCATTTAAATTCCCGGGATATATTGTGCTTGTTAAGGGATCAAGAGGAATGCAGATGGAAGAATTTTTGAAAATTATAGAAACGAAGGCACATGTTTAATGCTATACTATTTGTTTGATTATATAAACAAGATATATAGCCCTCCGGGATTTAGATTGTTCCGGTTCCTAACTTTTAGGTCGGCGATTGCGGCTATTACAGGTTTAATCCTTTCACTGTATCTTGGTCCTAAATTAATTAAGCTTCTTCAGAAGAAACAAATAGGTGAAGCAAAGAAAATCGATGGTCCTAAATCTCATTGGTCGAAGGCGGGCACTCCTACAATGGGAGGGATAATTTTAATTACTTCTGTTGTAATTCCTGTCCTCCTTTGGTCGGATATAAAGAGCACTTATATTATTTTGATCCTTGTAGGAACAGTATGGTTGAGCGGCGTTGGTTTTTTAGACGACTACCTGAAAGTTGTAAGAAAATATCCGAACGGTTTAATTGCACGCTACAAACTTTTAGGACAGGTATTAATAGGGCTTTTGGTCGGAACTGTAATTTATTATTCACCGCAATTTGCAGGAGTAAATACTTTAACAACGGTTCCATTTTTAAAAAATGTGAATTTTAATTTTTCATATTTATATATTCCGATTATTGTTTTTATAATTACTGCAACATCCAATGCGGTAAATTTGACAGATGGCTTGGATGGCCTTGCCATAGGTGTTACTACTATTGTAATGCTTGCCCTTGCATTAATAAGTTACGTAAGTGGAAATGCAATTTATGCGTATTACTTAAATATATTATACCTGCCTGGTTCAGGTGAACTTACAGTATTTGTTGCCGCACTTGTGGGAGCTTCTTTGGGATTTCTATGGTTTAACTCTTATCCGGCGCAGGTTTTTATGGGTGATACCGGCTCGCTTGCAATCGGTGGAGCTTTCGGAATACTTGCAGTGCTTATAAAGAAAGAATTGCTTATACCAATACTTGGCGGAATATTTTTTATGGAGACGATTTCCGTAATTATTCAAAGGCTTTATTTCAAATACACTAAAAAAAAATACGGTGAAGGAAGAAGAGTTTTCAAAATGGCTCCGATACATCATCATTTTGAAATGCTGGGTTGGCCTGAGCCAAAAATTGTAATGAGATTTTATATTATAGCTATTATTTTAGCTATAATTAGTCTGGCTTCATTTAAGGTAAGATGATGGAAATATCTGGTAAAAAAATATCGATTATAGGAGCTGAAAAAAGCGGAATCGGTGCTGCAAAATTAATCCGGAAGTCTGGCGGGATACCTTTTATTAGTGATTCCGGTCAAGAAGAAAAATTGAAAGATTCAATATCAGCATTGGAAGAACTTGGATTTGATTTTGAAATTGGAAAACATTCGGATAGGGTTTTTAACTGTGAATTAATGATTGCAAGCCCTGGTGTTCCCTCAAATGCGGAAGTAATGGTTAAAGCCCGTGAAAAGAAAATAAAACTGATAAGTGAAATTGAATTAGCTTCGGCTTTTTGCAAAGGAAACATTATAGCAATTACAGGCAGTAATGGAAAGACTACGACTACCACATTATGCAATTATGTATTAAATACATCTGGGTTGAAATCATACACCGCAGGTAATATCGGAGTTGCTTTCTCAGAGATAGCTCTTGATATAAAAGAAAATGAATTCGTTTCACTTGAAGTTTCCAGTTTTCAGCTTGATTTGATTGATACATTCAAACCCAAAGTCTCGGTGGTTTTGAATATTACCCCTGATCATCTTAACAGGTATGAATATAAATTTGAAAATTATATTAGCTCAAAATTAAGAATTTATAAAAATCAGGATAGGGATGATTTTGTTATTCTTAACCATGATGATAAAACCTTAATGGATTCGGTGGTAAAGCTTTCAGAAGGTCAGAGAGGCTTTGAAAGTTCCGATTTTTATTTCTCGTTATCAAGTTCACAATCAAACGGTTGTTTTGTGTCCGGAGATAAGATAATATTTAATAATAATGGAAAAACCTTATTTACATGCAATGTTAAGGAAGTTAATCTAAAAGGCGAACATAACCTTGCAAACGCTATGGCAGTAATTTCAATTGCAAAGCTCTTTGATGCTGATAACGAAAAAATTATTGAAGCTCTAAGGTCATTCCAGGCGATAGAGCATAGATTGGAACTTGTTAGAGAAATTGGCGGCGTTAAATTTATTAATGATTCAAAAGCTACCAATGTGGATTCCGTATGGTATGCATTAAGAAGTTTTAATGAACCGATTTTTTTGATTCTTGGCGGACAAGATAAAGGCAACGATTACAACCAGATCAAAGATTTAGTTGTCGAAAGGGTCGTTAAAATTTTTGCTATCGGGTCATCGGCTGAGAAAGTATTTAACTTTTTCCATTTATTAGTGAAAGTTGAAATAAAACGAACTATGGAAGATGCGGTGCTTGCAGCAAGCAAAGAGGCAAGACAGGACGAAGTAGTACTTCTTTCTCCCGCATGTGCAAGTTTTGATATGTTCAATGATTATGAACAACGCGGAAAAGTTTTTAAGGAAGTAGTTAACAGGTTGTAAATGAAAAAATTAGCGCTGATTATATTTTTTGATGCGTTTGTTTTGATGCTGCTCGGGCTGATAATTGTTATGAGCGCCAGCAGTACTTACAGCGAATTTAAATTTGACAGTCTTTTCCACTTATTTAGTTCGCATTTCTTTAAAGTGGTTTTCGGAATCTTATTTATGATCCTGTTTAGCTTTATTCCGTTCGAGGTTTATAAAGAATTCAGCAAACCGGCAATATTTGTAATAACACTAATTTTAATCATTACTTTGTTTGTTGCGCCGGAAATTAAAGGCGCGGGAAGGTGGATTCATTTAGGATTCCTTTCTTTTCAGCCGGCAGATATAGCAAAGTTAATCTTAATTACACATTTGGCTTTTCTTCTGGAAGATAAAAAAGATTTACTTCAAAATTTTAAAGAAGGTTTTCTCTATTTGTTTTTTTGGATAATAATTATTTCAGGGTTGGTGCTTGTTCAGCCTAATATAAGTAATGGCTTATTATTACTATTCGTATCGCTGATACTTCTATATGTCGGAGGGGCAAAGCTTAGACATATTTTTGCTGCCGCATTATTTTGTGTGATTGTAAGCGGCATTGCTGCAATGGTCTTTCCGCATTCACGCACTCGTATATTTACTTTTGTCTACAGCTGGCAGCATGGCAATGAACCTAACATTCAGGTTAGACAGGCACTTCTT
The DNA here is from genome assembly GCA_003142915.1 of Ignavibacteriales bacterium. GTDB lineage: Bacteria > Bacteroidota > Ignavibacteria > Ignavibacteriales > Ignavibacteriaceae > FEN-1297. The sequence continues at coordinate 25,562 of PLNZ01000174.1, forward strand.
GGATTGGGCAGCGGGCATTTCTTTGGTGTTGGTATGGGAAAAAGTCTTCAGAGCAATTTGTTTTTGCCCGAAGCATACGGTGATTTCATCTTTGCAATTTTAGGGGAAGAACTTGGCTATATAGGTGCTGTAATTGTTTTATTAAGTTATCTTTTAATATTCTTCGCCGGGATATTAGTTGCAAAAAAAACGAAGGATAAATTCGGGCAGCTTTTGGCATTTGGTATTACCTTTTCAATTGTTATATATGCGTTTGTAAATGTGGCTGTAGCATCGGGTATTTTTCCTACAACCGGGCTGCCTTTACCTTTTATTAGCTATGGCGGTACATCATTAATATTTATGTGCATCTCGGTTGGAATTCTTGTTAATATTGCTTTGTCAAACGTGCCTTCAATAAATGCTGATTCTGCTATTCCTGCTGCCAACAATCAGACAGTGAATGAGGTATTAAGCTAATGAGACCGCAAAGGACTCCATATCGGTTCTTATTTGCAGGAGGAGGAACCGGCGGTCATCTGTTTCCTGCAGTGGCGGTTGCCGAAAAGATTAAGATGATGATCCCTGAAGCAGAAATACTTTTTATCGGCACGAAGTCTAAGATTGAAGCCAAGATTATTCCTCAACTTGGGTTTAAATTTAAATCAATCTGGATAAAAGGATTTTCCAGGGAAATTAATTTTGAAAATTTATTATTTCCTTTGAAGCTATTGGTATCAATTATTCAATCAATATTGATTAATATAAAGTTTAAACCGAAAGTAGCAATTGGATCGGGCGGATATGTATCGGGTCCCGCTATATTCGGTTCTTCAATAATAGGAGCTAAGATAATTTTGCTTGAACAAAATAGTTATCCCGGGATCACAACAAGGCTGCTGGAAAAATTCGCTCAAGAAGTGCATCTTAGTTTTGAGGATTCTAAAAAATATTTTCATAATATTGGAAAATTATTTTTAACCGGTAATCCAATAAGATCAAGCCTGGCACAGACTAAAAAAGATGAAGCATTAAAGGAATTTGGTTTTTTACCTTTAAATAAAACGTTATTAGTGATTGGCGGAAGCCTTGGCGCCAGATCAATGAATGAAGCCGTTGCAGAATCAATTAAAAGATTTAAGGAAAAGGGAATTCAAATAATTTGGCAGACAGGTAATGACTACTTCGATAAATATAAAAATCTTGCATCGGATTTCGTTAAGATACTGCCATTTATTAACAATATGAATTTAGCATACTCCGCATGTGATCTGCTTTTAGCGAGAGCAGGTGCAACTACAATAGCCGAATTACTTGCATTAGGCATTCCTTCTATTCTTGTCCCTTCGCCAAATGTTGCGGAGAATCATCAGTATTTTAACGCTAAGTCTTTAGCGGAAAATAACGCTGTAATTTTACTCGAAGATAATAACATGAAAAAGGAATTGGCAGATAAAATTATTTTTACGATCATTAACGAGGGAAAACTAAAACAGCTTAGGCAAAATGCTTTAGCATTAGCTAAACCGAACGCAGCCGAAATAATTGCGAAAAATGCAATAAAATATGTGCATGCAATATGAACGAAAGTAAAGAAAATACAAAAAAAGTATTTAAGTATAATATGTCGTTTTATTATCAATCAACAATTATCTATTTTATAGTATTTATCTTTTATGTTGTAATTCGTGGTGAATTTATCGAAAACTCTTACAAATTAATAACAAAAGACCCGATTATATATTCATTCATAATTATTGTTTCTGTCTCAGTTGTGAGTCTCTTATATAATTTGTATATCAATAGATATTTGGAAATTACCGAAGAAAAAATTTCTTTTATAAATCGATTTGCTATTAAAACTTTTCAATTCGATCAGCTTTTGGAGATAAAAATATCCTATCCCAGACAAAGGTCCAGGAACAGAGCTTTTAGATTAATCAGGATTAAATTAAAGTATAGGAGAAGACCGGTTATAATAAGACCTTACGATTATGAAAATGAGGAAGAATTGATTAATAAACTTACCGAACTAAATGAGAAATTAGGTAATAATTAATGTTTAATAATATTAAAAAAGTTCACTTTGTGGGAATTGGCGGAATTGGAATGAGTGGTATTGCCGAAATTCTATTGAGCCAGGGATTTAAGATCTCCGGTTCTGACAGAGCTTTATCTGATATTACTGCAAGATTAAGCAGCCTTGGTATTGAAATACATGAAGGACATTCGGCTAATAATTTGCATGATGCGGATGTACTTGTTTATTCTTCAGCCGTAAATTTAGAGAATCCGGAAATAAAAGCAGCGATAGAGAAAAAGATTCCTATAATTAAACGCTCCGAAATGCTTGCCGAATGTATGAGAATGAAATATGGAATTGGCATTGCAGGAACACACGGCAAGACAACAACCACTTCAATGGTTGGATTAACTTTAACTGAAGGCGGTATTGATCCCACTATTATCGTTGGCGGAAAATTAAGCGGGCTTGGCGGTACCAACGCAAGGCTGGGGCAGGGTGAATTTATTGTAGTTGAAGCTGATGAGTTCGATAGAACCTTTCTTAAGCTAACACCTACAATTGCGGCTATCACAACTCTTGAAAGTGAGCATTTGGATACATATAAAGATCTGGATGATATAAAATCAGCATTCATTGAGTTTGCAAATAAAGTTCCCTTTTATGGTTTTGTAGTTTTGTGCTTGGACGAACCTGCTTTACAGGATATTATCCCGCAAATAAATAAAAAAATATTTACCTACGGGTTAACTGCTCAAGCGGATATCCGTGCAGTTGATATAAGCTATAATGAGTTTTCAAGTTCATTTACTATAAAATATAAAGGTGAAGAGTTAGGAAAATTAAATCTGAAAATTCCGGGTGTTCATAATGTCAAGAATTCATTGGTAGCAGTCTGTATCGCTAAAGAACTCGGAATCAAGTATGATGTTATTAAAAAAGCGTTGGAATCATTCTCAGGCGTATATAGAAGGTTTGAGATAAAATATAATAAAGAAGTATTGGTTATTGATGATTATGCGCATCATCCAACCGAAACAAGCGCTTCATTAGCGGGTATAAGAAGTGGATGGAACAGAAGACTTGTTGCAGTTTTCCAGCCGCACCTTTATACAAGGACAAGAGACTTTTACCAGGAATTCGGAAGATCATTCCTGAATAGCGACATTTTCGTCTGTACCGATGTTTACCCTGCAAGAGAAGCACCAATTGAAGGTATCAGCGGTGAATTAATTGCAAATGCAGCAAAAAAATTTGGCCATAAGGATGTAATATATGTTAAGGATAAAAACAATTTGCCTGAAAAATTACTGGAATTAAAAAAAGACGGTGATATAATCATAACTATGGGTGCAGGCGATATCTGGAAGTACAATGTGAAGTTTGTTGCGCTGATTAATTCATAAAAATAATGACTGAAAAATCGAGTAAGATATTAGGGACATTTATATTTGTTGTATTAATCTCAAGTTTAATCTATTTGGTTCATTTTTCTAATAAAAAAACGGATAAAGGAGAAGTTAAGATGATTGAAATATCCGGGAATAATCTTTTACCGATAAATGAATATATGGCATTTACCAAGTTGGGGGGTAATTCTAAATTCGATAATCTTACTCTTCTGGAAATTAAGGAAAGGTTTGAAAAACATCCTTATGTACTTAATGCCGATGTAGAGTTTGCGGGCAGCAATATGGTAAAAGTACATCTGACGGAAAAATATATTGAGGCGATTCTTTTATCTGCCGGCGAACCGAATTTTATAACGGATAATTTTCAAGTTTTACCGTTGATGCCTAATACAAAATTTATGGATCTCCCGGTTATAAGTAATTCATCATCTGAAGAAGAGATAAAGCCTCTTGCGTATATTAAAACTACCGATGTTATAGAAGCATTTAAAATAATCGAATCAGCCAAATTGGCCAATGAGAATATATCCAAAAGATTGTCGGAAATAAATTTGCGAAAGGGCGGCGATATTATACTTACATTTTCCGGTATCAAACCGCCGGTTATTTTCGGTAAAGGTGAAGCTCCAATGAAAATGGTCTACCTGGATATTATGTGGTCTAAAATAATTGAACAAAACAACCTTGCTGATAACAGTGAATATATTGATCTAAGATTTTCTGATGAAATATTTATCGGCGCAAGTGAAAAGATAGGTTATACTGAATGAAAAAAAATATAATAGTCGGCCTTGATTTAGGAACCACAAAAGTCTGTGCGGTTATTGCCGAAACATTTGACGAAGATACAAAAATTAATATTCTCGGATTTGGTGTTGCTCCTTCGGAAGGATTGCATAAGGGGCTTGTGGCAAACATTGGAAAAACCGCTGAAGCAATAAAAAAGGCTGTTTCCATAGCTTCCAACAGAGCCGGTTTCGAAATTAGTCTTGTTAATGTTGGAGTTGCAGGCGAACATATTACTAGTATGCGGCACCGAAATTATGTTACGATCAGTGGAGAAGACAAGGAAATTACTCAGTCGGATTTAAACAGGCTTGAAGCTGATGTAAGAACAATAAGAATTCCATCGGACAGGCAAATATTACACATAATCCCGGAAGAATTTTCTGTTGACTATCAGGGCGGCATTGAAAATCCAATTGGAATGTCGGGGTCACGTCTTGAGGCTACAAACCATATCGTTCTGGCATCAATTCCGGCAATTCAAAATATTACGAAGTCTGTTGAAAGGGCAGGATTTCATGTGCAGGATTACATTCTTCAACCTATAGCATCAAGCTCATCTGTGTTGGAAGAAAGTGAAAAAGATTTAGGCGTAGCGCTCATAGATATAGGAGGTGGTACTACGGATATAGCTATCTTTCATAGGAAATCAATTAAGCATACTAAGGTCATTGGTGTAGCCGGGAACCAGGTTACAAATGATATCCGGGAATCGCTCGGTGTAGTAACAGAAGAAGCTGAAAAATTGAAAAAAGATTTTGGTTATGCTACGGAATCAGCAATAATTAAAGATGAGGATATTCTTATCCGTGGAGTCGGCGCAAGAGGTAATGCAAAAATTCCAACTAGCCTTTTAACACAAATTATAAGTTTGAGAATGCGCGAGCTTTTCAGCCTGATTGATAATGAAATTAGAAGCGCAGGGTTTAAAAATAAAATTAAAGCTGGAATAGTACTTACCGGGGGCGGCTCTCTTTTGAAAGGCTGCACTGAATTAGCCGAAGAAGTTTTCGGATTGCCTACAAGAATCGGTGTTCCGCAGGAATTGGGTACGGGGTTATCTGGTGAAATTGAAAGCCCTGAATTTGCTACTGTTGCCGGGTTAATCAGAGGAATTCCCGGTGGAAAATCCAGTGAATACCAGGTATTAATAAAACCCAAGAAAGTCGGCGGTAGAAATAAATTCATATTACTGCTTAAACGGTTTCAACAATTTTTTAATGAATTATAAAGTTCAAAACTAAGGAGGTCAATTATGGTGCGATTTGTAACACTTGATAAGGGCAGGTCTATGTCGGCAATACTCAAAGTAGTTGGTGTTGGCGGCGGCGGCTGCAACGCAATTGAGAGTATGATAGCAAGAGGTCTCATCGGCGTTGAATATGTCGCTGTTAATACCGATGCCCAGGTTCTTAATAGCAGCAGCGCAACCCATAAAATTCAAGTGGGCACAGCCATTACGCGTGGTTTGGGTGCGGGAGCTGATCCTAATGTTGGGAAAAAATCCTTGGAAGAAGACAGGGAAAAAATTGCTGAAGTCCTTTCCGGCAGCGATATGGTTTTTGTTACAGCAGGAATGGGCGGCGGAACCGGTACCGGGGGAGCGCCTGTTGTTGCTTCCATTGCTAAAAGCATAGGCGCCTTAGTTGTTGGTATTGTTACTAAGCCTTTCAGATGGGAAGGTAAGAAACGTATGCTCAATGCTGAACAAGGTATTATGGATATTAAGCAGTACGTTGACAGCCTTATCGTTATTCCAAACGAAAGACTTCTCAGCATCCTGGATAAGAATACAAATGCGTTTGCCGCATTTGATAAGCCGAATGAAGTACTTTATGAAGCTACCAGAGGAATTGCAGATATTATTACGGTTGAAGGCTTAATTAATGTTGACTTTGCAGATGTCCGTGCAGTAATGAACCAGAGCGGCGAAGCCTTGATGGGCTGTGGAATTGCAAGCGGAGAAAACCGTGCAATTGAAGCTGCGCAGAAAGCTATTTCGAGCCCGTTATTAGAGGGCGTTAATATTAAAGGTGCCAAAAGTGTTCTGTTGAACGTTACTGGTTCCAGTAATCTTACTATGCAGGAAATTAACGAAGGCAATAATGTAATATTTGAATCTGCCGGTGAAGAAGCAAATGTTATCTTCGGGTGCGTAAGAAAAGAAGAAATGAATGATTATGTGTCATACACTGTTATTGCTACCGGATTTGATACTGCTGCCCGCGGCTACGGTAAGGCAACCGCAGAATTAAAACCGAAGAGCGCCGATCCCTTAAGGAGTGGATTTAAATTTCTTGAAAATACTAATAGTAATTCAGAAGATCTGGATGTCCCTACCATTTATCGTGTAAAAAGCCCTAAGTCTGCCCTTGAAGGTAAAAACGAAGAAAAGGATTTACCGAAGAGCGGCTTTAATTTTGATTCTTCCCGTTATAACTGGGCAAAGGAAAAAACGGACAAAGTTAATCCGGAAAATGATAATGATGATGAGGATAGTTCATCGTTTTTACGAATGATTATGGATTGAAATTAGAAGGTTATCGGCTAATTGTTGATAATCTTTCAACTTAAATTAAATATTGTATGATTTACATCGAATAAGATTTTTCTTATTGGTTCAAAAAGAATATAACCGAAATGGACTTAGTGACCAGTTACGAATTCTCTTATATAGAGTTTGTATTTGGTCAGTGATTTATCCTAAAAAAGCTTAATTATTTATTTCATGTGGGAATACCATAGACTCTTGCAATTCAATGCCAGGTAGAATTACAGCGCAGAAGCGGTGGGGATTGATATGGCATTATATTTAGCAAGTCTTGTTGTTAATGAAAACTTTGCAAAAGCAGTTCAACTTGCAATAGAATATGACCCTAAACCGCCATTTGATTCCGGTTCACCTGAAAAAGCTCCTAAAGAAATAGTAGAAATGATTAAGAATGCAAAAAGTAATAAGAATAAATAGAAATTTAGCTATCTTTTCATGAACTAATCCTTATTAGGCTATTTACCGTTAATCAAATAAAGTTGAACTCCTTCTTATCACAATTTAGCGGTTGGCTTTTAAATTAAAGTATTTATATTTTAATATATAGATTTACATAAAATTGCGCCTGAGTTGATGGGAGGGAACAGTGATTTTATTTATCGGCTCATATAAAGGAAATAATTATTTAATTCAATATTTCATCAATTAATAAGGAGTAGGTAAAATAATGTTACGACGTTTTGCTTCAATTTTTGTTATCGCAATTGCTCTTATGAGCTTTGCTGCTTCATCTTCATTTGCCCAGGATGAAAATATGCACGGTAGGAAACCGGAAAAAAAAGTATATGTTGTGAAGAGAAAAGTTCGTAGGGTAAAAAGGCACAAAATTATAATAAGAGGACATAAAAAAGTGGAAAAGGGGGATGCTAGAGTAAAAGTTAATTAATATTTTACTGTTGTGGTAATTATTTTCTAAGGGCTTGTGATAAATTTTGTACAGGCCCTTATTATTTAATACTCATTTACAATCGAAAGAGAAACAACTAATAATGACACGGCTTAAAATTAAATACTTTTTTCCTGTGTTATTTAGTATGCTGTTTTCAATTCAAAGCGGCTATACTGAGGCTCAAAATCTCGAGCAATCACTTGCCTCTTTAAGAGGCGTGAACAAAGCAGGACTAATAATTGAGGATCTCGGCAGGGTATTACATGACAGTGGAATAAATGAAGATGATATAAGAAAAGATGCGCTGGGGAAATTGGATTCGGCAGGGATAACCGTTGTACAAAATTCTGAGATGCACAATTTACCCGGTTCGCCCTATCTTTATATTAATATTGGCGCTGTAAAATCAAAGCAGGATGATTTATATGCTGTAAGCCTCACGGTTGAATTCAGGCAGGATGTTAATCTAAGCCGGAATCCGAATCAAATATATTATGGAGCTGCTACATGGTCTGCTTCGGATGTGGGTATTTTCAGCACAGATAAATTAAAGGAAATTAAAGAGTATGCTAAGGGCATGGTCGAAAAATTTATTATGGATTATCTTAAAGCAAATAAAATGGAAGGAACTAAATAATTTGTCCTGGTTGACAAAAATAATATAATCTTTTAAATTTATTGCACCGGTAATTAAATGTTCTTGATTAGTTATTTATAATTTGAATAATTATGGGGCTATAGCTCAGCTGGGAGAGCGTCTCGTTCGCAACGAGAAGGTCGGGAGTTCGATCCTCCTTAGCTCCACAAAAAATAAAAATATATTACTATATCTTAGTTCTCAACTCTGCTATTGGGAGAGCATCCCGATTACCATGGGGAAGGTCAGGAGTTCTTCCGAAGGAATCCCAATAGGACATCCTCCTTAACTCCACAAATAAATGAACAAATAATTAATAATAAACAAGGAGGGGAATCCGGATTTCCTTTATAGAGAATTAAATCTTTCTATTCTTAAATCACAAGTTTTTAGATAAGACAATATTGTTTATTTTTACGCCCATGAATTTGTTTCCCGTAGATAATTATTATAAAAAAATTCTTCATGTAGGTTTACCTGCGATAGCCGGTTTATCCACACAAATGGTAGTTTCGCTTGTTGATGCTGCAATGATCGGAAGACTCCCGGAAGCTACTTATGCTCTTGCTGCAATGGGATTAGGTGTTTTGGCGACATGGGCGGTGGTAAGTTTTTTCTCCAGCCTCGCTACCGGCACTCATGTTCTTGTAGCAAGACATTTTGGCTCTCAAAATTATGTAGGGTGCAGCAAGGCATTAAATAATTCCTTAATAATAGGATTTTCCGTAGGTTTAATCATTGCCGCAACTTGTGCTTTCACTGCATCTCCGGTTTCACATTTCTTTGCAGCGGATAAAACCGTAGGTAATTATACCGCTCAATTTCTTTTCTTCCGTCTACTCGGACTTCCTTTTTTCCTTGTATCTGTTTCTTTCCGCGGGTTTTTCTTCGGCATAGGCAAAACAAAGATTTTTATGTTTTCGGGAATAATGACGAACCTATTAAACATAATTTTTAATTATTCCCTTATATACGGTTTATTCGGAATTCCAAAAATGGGGCTTGCCGGAGCTGGGCTTGGATCATCTCTTGCCACAGTTTTTGATTCTTTATTTTATTTCGTTATAATTCTTTTGCCTTCTTATAGGTATCGTTACCAGGTCTTCAGATACTTTAAGATTGACCTAAAGCTAATTAAAAGTATTTATAAAATTTCTCTCCCTGTTTCTTTCCAAAATATTTTTATTCTTATCGGGTTTTTAATTTTTATTTCCATTACCGGTTTTATAGGAACAAAAGAACAAGCGGCTTCACAGGCAGTTATAAGCACATTATTTATTTCTTTACTGCCTTGCTTTGGATTTGGTATAGCCGTTCAAACTTTAGTCGGAAACAGTCTTGGATCAAAAAGATTTGATCTTGCAAGAATATATGGATTTGAAACCGCCAAAATAGCTACATATTATACACTTTCACTTGGAATGATTTATATCCTTTTACCGCAATTTATTTTAATAATAATCACTACCGATCAATCAATTATTGAAACTGCAAAACCGGCTTTACGTATTGCGGGCTTTGCCCAGATATTTTATGCAACGGGAGTTGTGCTTGCAAATGCTCTGCAGGCAGCGGGTAAGACGCTTTTTGTTATGTCTTCGGAAATTTTAGCCAATCTTTTTGTTTTCGTCCCGCTGGCAATAATATTAGGAGTTTTCTTAAAGCTTGGATTGGTATGGACGTGGGCTGCCCTTCCGGCTTACATTATTGTTTATACAACTATAATTGTATTAAAATTTAATTTTATGAAATGGGGAAGTGAAGAAGTAAAAATTCACGGTGATTCTGTATAGGTTTATAAATATGAAATTGTTTATACTTCACAAAAAAAAAATAATTAAAAATTAATATAAAGAGCAAACTGGCTCGTTTGAATGATTGTTTACCAGGGACAGGCTAAAGCTGGTGCAAATTTTGATAATTTTTATTATAAGTATCGTTGTAGGTACTTTATGGGCAATGACAAGAACGTCACTATCATGTAAATTATTTGGTATTGCCAAAGACAATAAACTTACGAAATGGACGGTAGAAATATTCGGTTGGTTCCTTGTATGAATCTTACTTGCATACCGTCAGGCAGGTTCATCAAATCCCTTCAGTCATTAGATTAATTCAAAAAATTATCAATCTCTTTAGTCAAGGTTTGCTTTATATCAAAATTACTGTTTGAGTTTGTAAGTATTTGTAATTTAATACTAAAGCTTAATCCCAAGCTTTTAAGTACTATAAAAAGAGCTAAAGAAGCGTCTAATGCACTTTCTTTAATCCCTTTAGCTTTAATCAGGATCGATTTAATAAATTCTTCTTCATTGCTGAGAAGATTTTTAACAAATGCCAGTTCAATTTCCAACCCCTTATCTTCCAGTACTTGGAGAAGTGAATCAAACATTAATTTGTATCTTTGTGAGAGATTCTCTTTTGATTGAAAATATTCTAAAAATCTATCCCGCAGAAGAATTTCTTCTTTACCAAATATGGACTTAATTTCTTCAAGATATTGGGAGCCTTCCCAATCAAGAACAGAAAAGAAAATATCTTCTTTAGATGTAAAATATCCGTAGAGAGTGGCTTTACCTATTCGTAAGTCGCGCGCGATTTCGTTAAGAGTAGTTTTATTTATACCGTGTTTATCAAATCGCTTTGCAGCAGCTTTAATAATCTGAAGTTTCTTTTCCTTAGCTAATTTATACATTTGTATCCAGCTTCATTTTACAAAAAAACATTCCGATAAAAATAACGAATTAGTACTTAATATTTAACTCGGGGTGTGATAATGTAAAAAGAATAAAATAGTTTCCTCATGGGAGCATGACATCAACTTAATTCTAATTTAATATTTCCCTGAGCCTTAATACGATACTGAAGCTTTGAGATGTTTCTAAATTCCTATAATTCCAATATTACACCATTGGTTAATTAATAACGTCCGGTGCTTTACCAGCCGATATTAAATTAACGAATATTTTATATGCTCCTGGAACCCCGGAAGGTAGTTCCCTGAACCAGACATAACCGGTATAAATGAANNCCAGTTATCAAAATCACCATCCGAGATCTTATTAGGATAATTTAATAAAGAGCTTGAGGTATCAAGGAAAGTAACTTTTGATGTTTCATCGGTTACCCGCTTATTTGAAATATGAAATGGGTATGGACCAATTTTATCAGTAATCAGGTCAAAATTTTTATTATATTGAACAACAAGTGTACCGCCTTTTTTTACATAATCTAAAAGTTCAGGCTGCTCAATTATTATTTCATGCTTTGTGTTATAGACGCGTACACCCGTAACAATAGCATCATATTTTGATAAGTCTCCGCTTTCAATATCTTTGTCGGATAATAATGTAACATCATAACCCAGTTCGGTTAAACTCTGAGGCACATCATCGCCGGGACCCATTATATACCCAATATTACTTATAACTTTTTTTACATCCAGCCTGATAAGCTTAGCTTCTGCCGGGGGAAATATAGTTTGAATAGGAATATGAGAGTAATTAATTGAAATCATTCCCTCCCGGATTGTCTGATTATTAACGTGTGCTTCAACGGTAAACTCAACATTAGAATTCAATGTTGGGGGTTTTATAGTGAATGAAACAGGCAGTTCATCATGCTTGTGAGTCAATACAAATTCTTGTTGAATAGAGTCAGCTTTCCATCCATCCGGTAAATTCAGTTTAAGAATGCCGGAAATGTTCTCCGTATTTGCTATTAATGTTACAGTAATTTTTCTTTCTTTAACAGTAGGGAAGAGATAATCTTTATCTCCGATATTAATTGCTACGGGTGGAACTATGATAAATGGCCTTGATTGTTCACCTGCAATGGGATCATTCCATTTATAAACTACCGGGATGGTGAATTGAAGAGTTTGATCACCGGCAGAAACCTCAAATATGGTCATTAACGGCGGATCATTTTCCGCTTTCCCCATTTTCAATTGATCGTTAATTATATAATCTCCCAAACCGGGTTTTTCTTTCAGCCAGTATGGCTGTGAGTATTCCGCATCTCCCGGAATTTTTACGGAAGAATTTACTTTTGTTAAAGCTTCTTTTTCCAGGCGTTGATTTAAATCCATTACATCTAACTGACCGGTTGTTTCAATTTTTTTAAGTGTGTAGGGATAGCCGGATCGATTGATTATTTCAGAAGTGATTTTTACTTCTTCACCCGGCACTGCAGAATAATCCGATGCTGTTGATGCTATATATATGCCCGAACAAGACCTTATTACTTCAAGCAATTCTTTTTTCTTAACAGGAATCCAATATTCGTCATTTACCCTATCCATTTCCTTATATGCTTTAAGAAGGATTGGAATTATCTCTGCAGGGTTTTCAGGATTAAACTTTTTATTTGCTTCTTCAAGCAGCCTGCCGACTGTTTCTCCGCCTTGTATTCTATTCCATGTTAAATTTATGTCGTCGAATAAATCATTTTTAGCTTCAGATCCGTTTATAGGCTTAAAATAGTTGATTGATTCACCGGGCTGCGGGCTTGAACCAACACCCTGTGTCTTATGCATGCTTCTGCTTTCTGCGCCAATCTCGGTGTAGGATTTTCCAAGCAGCGGGTTATAGATACCAACATCTGCCTTCAATATCTTTGAAATATCTTCCTTAGTTCTCTCGAGTGTAGGCAGCCATGCATTCCACAAAATCCTTTTAGACTGCCAAGGTTTAACATATTGAAGCTGTTCCGGGAATGCTGCCGTATCGCCGGCAAGTTTGAACGCCTCTGCAGCAAGAATTTCCGAAGCAGTATGATGACCGTGCCCGTCTTCTTTTGTACCGTGAAATCTTGTAACAATTACATCGGGACGGAAAGTTCTAATTACCCAGACAACATCGGATAGAATTTTTTGTTTTCCCCAAAAATTGAAAGTCTCATCGGCAGATTTTGAGAAACCAAAGTCAATTGCTCTTGTAAAAAATTGTTCCGCTCCGTCAATCCTTCTTGCAGCAAGAAGTTCCTGAGTTCTTGCAACCCCGAGAAGATCGCCTTGCTCCGAACCAATAAGATTCTGTCCGCCGTCTCCGCGGGTTAAAGATAAGTACCCTGTTCTGAGAAGTTTGCCTTTGGCAAAATATGCAAGCAAGGCGTTGTTTTCATCATCCGGGTGAGCGGCGATATATAAGACACTTCCTAATGTATTTAATTTATTAATCGCAAGCTTAAGTTCGGAAGAATTCATTAATCCGTCTGTTTGCGCTAATGATTTATTTGAAATAGAAATAAATAAAATAAAAATTAGTACTGATTTAATTAGAT
>PLNZ01000103.1 GCA_003142915.1 Ignavibacteriales bacterium
AGAACGGGGATATGGGCCTCGCGATAGGCAAGAATGGCAACAACATAAACAGAGTGAAAAAATCAATAGGGAAGCACATCGAAATAGTCGAGTACTCCGACGAAGTCGACGCGGCGGTTGAAACCGGAGATGTAGACGGCATTTTAGACGAACAGGATGCCATCAATAAAGACGGAATTAATCCTAAAGCCACAAAACATAAAAGGACCGGCTGTTTCTTTTTCATATTATATTCCCCAAACATTTTCTATTTTCTTTTGGATTAATACCGCGGTGCTTGCAGCAGGTAGTTTACTACCTTATATAAATCCAAGCCTTTTGAATTAAGAGCCACAATTATAATCCTTCGATGGTTGGGACATTGATAGTATAAATTATTTATCGACAGCAGAGATTATAGCTGCAACTTTATATAAAAGTTATAAAATTTATTTATAAAAGATAACAAATATATCAATTTTCCTACGATATGTGCGACAAACGATATGAATTTGTAATGAGGGCGCTTGGTTTTTATAACTATTTTATGATTGAGAAGTAAATATACGGAATGATCAGCGATATATAATATAGGAAATATTTCAGCACGAAATAATAAGTCATATTGGGCAGGCATGGAAGATACTACCCGAAAATAAAACCAGGGGAAGTCANNTCAAAAAAGAGTTCGCCAAATAAACCTGCAGATGAGCGATGTAAGCCGGTATATCGACAAATGAAACGGATACACCGAACCGCAAATAATAATGGATCTAGATACACATTACGTAGTTACGTATTTACATGGTATGCGATATTTGGTTAAATAAGGTGAATATAACATCAATTATTTCTTGTTTAATTTTAAATTGAAAGTCGTGCGCATTTAATCTATTTCGGGTTTAGAGGTTGGGGTTATATTTTATTGGTGGTTATTAAAATAAATCTGGAATTACATCATTTACAAATTCAATTTAAACCTGAAGCAGAAAAGAAAATAGGAAAAATAGATCATAATATCAGGAAATTAAGTGAAATTAGCCCAGCGGTCCCTTTGTAAAACGGTAGAGGCAGAACTGGTTCTGGCTTCAGCGTTGATGGAAGCTAAAGAGATAATAGACAACGAAGACCCGGATTACACGCGAGGTTTTTTGATGGGTTATTATCATTGCTTAAAATTAGCCGATAAACTGGATGCTATCAACAGCGATGAAATATTACGTTGAAGAGAGATAAGTTTTTAGGGTTACCGGAATCCAGACAGAAAAGCGATATCGATTTGTTAACAGGTATGTTCAACTTACCTGAATAACATTTTAAATAGTTTTCATGGTCAAAATCACAATCCGGCGGGATGAAGCAAAACGATAATAAGATGTTAGGTGCGGACAAAATGGTTGACATAACGAGGAGAACTTCTTGACGGGTTGGATGTTTGCGAATTGGTTTCAAATAGTCGTCCCATTGTTGGTTTTTGTTACAGTAGTCATTTTAGGTTTATGGGCACGATTGGCGATATATAAGGTTATCAACCGCCAACCACAAAAAACGAATTTGATTAGTAATATTATCAATATTAAGGACATCTGGAATCAATTTCTAATCTGGTTCATTTTGATTGGCGCTTTTATCGCTGTTCAGGTATCTATTTTTGCCCTACCCGGGAAAAAACTGATTGAAGAGGGACTGGGGAGCATACTGGTACTTTCTCTCACGTGGACCGCGATTACTGTGAGTATCAACTTTGTCCGCTTTTATCTTAATAAAACCAAAGCGGCACAACCGTTAACTGTAATAGCTTCGAATATAATAAAAATCATCATCATTGTTATCAGTGTCCTTATTACCCTCGAAATCTGGGGAGTGCCCACATTTCCAATATTCATAGTACTTATTGCAGGAATATTTATCCTGGCGTTCGTTTTCAGGCACACTTTGGATAATCTTCTAGCAGGGATTGAAATTACATACGGCGAGCATATTAAGGACGGGGATTTGATCAAACTTGAGTCCCATGAATCCGGATATGTCAAACAAATATCATGGATACAAACCATAATCCAAACTCCCGAAGGTCACCGGGTTATTATCCCTAACCACAAATTAATTACCAATGTTATTGTGAACCGCAATACAACTGCCGGTGAAAATGAACGAAATGCAGGTCCAGAGACAACGGTTACAGCAAAACAGGTGAAACCAGACTCAGTACTAAGTACCCGCGAATTAGAAGTATTAAGCCTGGTAGGTAACGGAGCAACCAACCGCGAAATAGCAGAAAAACTGATTATTTCCGAGCATACTGTTAAATCGCATTTACGTTCCATTTTAAGCAAATTAAACATTAAAAACCGCCAACAGGCGGCCGCATATGCTGAACGCGAAGGGCTGATTTCCTATTCCTGTGCTATAGAAACCATCAGATGAGAATACCGACAAGGCCGGATTACTCAGCGACTTTAATCCGCCTTAAAATCATTTTCACGTAGTTCGGCCATTATACAAACGTTTTCCACGTTATATTTTCATACATTTTGTATAATGTCCGCGCTCCTGCGCTAAACACATTGAATTCAAAAACCATTATTCCAATATTCTGATGCATTCGCTTTATATGCAAACGCCTAGTAATTTACCTATATATATTTTCGATTATGTAAGTAAAATCAGCAAATAACACATAGATTAATCCATTTGGCGCCCTAAAATCAGCCATAAGAGTGATTCGTTACCTCCGATTAAACTATATTGTTGAATTTGATAAACGCAAAAGTGAGGGAGGAACAAGTGAAAACAACAATATTTTGGACACAATTTAAAAAGAAGATAATAGCGAAGACGATGACAGCCGCATTGGCGGGGATATTGATAGCGGCATCGATGTTCACAGCGGTAGCGGCGCAAGACAAAGTGCAGGCTGCGAGTCCGACCGTGTCGATCAATCTGATAAATTACGCAGGAGACAGCACGGCGATCGATAACACGATTGTCAACGCGCATCCGGCGTTCATTGTAGATAACAGTCCGGCAGGGCCGTGGAAGGGCAATGCCAACATCAATACATTTACGGCCGCGGGTATCAAATATTTTGAATATCTGGATGGCGGTTATGAAGGCACGGAAGCGCAAGCAATCCCGAACGATTTGAATTCAAATTTGAACTACATTACAGCAGTGGCTAATGCCGGAGCCTATGGGATATTTTTAGACGAGGTATCCGATAGTCCGTCCAGCGCATCGCTGAGTTATCTGCAGCAGATATATAATAAGGCACATTCGTTGAGGTTAAAGGTGGTATTTAACACAGGGGTGGACAGTTGGTCGGATTCGTTAATGAACTATTGCGACATTATAAACAGTTCCGAGGTCTGGAACAACGGAGCGTTAACGGCAAGCCAGAGCAAGTGGGCCAGCCGGACATGGCTGCTGACGCAGGGAGTCAATGACGCAGCGACAGCGGCGGCGTTGACAAAAGCAGCGTGGGCGAAAGGGATACTGGCGGAATACGCCTGCAGTTCTTACGGGGCGATACCGAGCTGGCTGCCGAGTTACTATGCATTAATCAGCGGGAGCAGTCCGGTGAGTCCGACAATCAGTATTACTACCAACACATTAACCGGCGGGACGGTGGGGACGGCATATTCCCAGACACTAACGGCGAGCGGCGGAACAGCGCCGTACACCTGGACAATCGTTTCCGGTACCTTACCGGCGGGGTTAACCCTCAGTACCAGGGGAGTCATTTCAGGGACGCCGACAACTGCAGGTACGGCATCAATTACAATAAAAGTAACAGACAATACCGGCGCAACTGCGACGCGGTCTTTAACCGTCGCGATTAATAACGCGTCGGTAATAACGGGGGGGAATACAACCGGAGTAGTGGCGAGCCAACCTGCGGCAAGCGGGGGGGACAACGAATATTGTTTCTATTTGAAGATCACCAGCACGACGGTATCCGGACTGACCGAGGGGCAGCAAGTATGGAGTGCGGCAACGGTCGCTGATTTTCCGAATCTGCTGACAGTTGGGACGGTACTTACAGGCAAACTGGATAATTCCTCCGGATGGTGGAGTTTTAAAACAGCAGGGAACGCAGTGTCAATGCTGATTGCGCCGAGTATTACTACCGGCAGTCCAAGTTCAATCAGCACAACGGGAGCGACATTAAACGGCAGTTTAATGTCAACGGGTACAACAGCAAGCGTCACGGTCAGTTTTGACTGGGGAACGACGACAAGTTACGGTAACACTACCGGCGGGCAGACATTGACAACAGCAGATATTTTTGGGGTAACGTTAGCAGGGCTAACGGCGAACACCACATATCATTTCAGGGTCAAGGTAACAGGTAGCAGTACCGTATACGGCAGCGATAATACATTTACCACAAATGCCAATACAGTCGTTATGGTAAAAGGAAACACAACGGGCGTGATAGCAGGCAAACCCGTGGCGAGTGGAGGAGCTAATGAGTATTGTTTTTATTTGAAGATCACCGGCACGACGGTAACCGGGCTGACCGTAGGCCAGCAGGTATGGTGTGCAGGGACGATAACAAGTTTTCCGAGTTTGTTGACAGTCGGATCAACAATCACCGGGACATTGGACAATTCAACGGGATGGTGGATAATCAAATAATCCATTGAAAAATTTCCAAACATAATAGGCTGATATATACGAAGGGAATCTTAAGAAGATTCCCTTCGTTATTTGTAACGCTGATAATTATTAACAAGCAAAATTGCCGGCTTTATCGGAAAATGAACAATTATGCGTAAATTAATAAAATAGATTGACCAAAAAACCAAATATTCAAATCAAGATTATTTAGCATACTTTAAGGAAGAAAAAGGTAATAGTGAAATATAATTAGAGGGAATTAATTACAAGAGCAAACAAATGATATGCAAAATAAATTTATATCCTCTGTACCCAGTAAGAACAAAATATGGACACAATGGCGAGTAGTTATAAACGAGGGAAGTTCGAATTTTCGGAGATACTAAAGAAAGTAAGAATTCCTTTTGTGACGTTAACTGTCGGTATTATATTAGGTGTTTCACTTCCGGCTTATATATCTCCAATGTTTGGTCCCCACAGCAGAATAAAACCGATTCATTCGGTAATCAGCGAGTTTTGCCCGAGTGTGCAATCAAATTTAGCAAATGTTCCGATCAAAACAGCAAGCGTTGTGTCCGCAATGGCCCAGACCACCAATTTTGTCCGGAGGAGTAATGTAGATATTCTGGTTAATCCGGCATTTTCAACATATTCGTTATCCTTCCAAACCGAGTTATTGACCCACGAATATTTGCACATATTGCAGGCAGAAGATCCTGCGATAAATATCCAGGCGT
>PLNZ01000343.1 GCA_003142915.1 Ignavibacteriales bacterium
TCTTAACATTTATGGATTTGTAGGAAAGCCTTCAATGCTGAAAAAAAGCAAGGGTGACCAATATATATTTTTAAATTGGCGTTATGTTGTCGCCAGATCAATCAATCATGCCGTCTTTACTGCCTATGAAAATATTTTGGAAAAAGGAGATTATCCGTTCTTTGTGCTATTTATTGAATTGGATCCCAAACGGGTAGACGTAAATGTTCATCCTTCAAAACTCGAAGTACGATTTGATGATGAAAAAACCATTTACAATTTTGTTCTTGCAGTAATTAAGAAGAGTCTTGGTACTCATGATCTTGTTCCATCAATGATGTTTACTCAAACTACGGAAGAAGGGGAAAAAATGAGATTTGATAATTTTAATAAAATAGAGAAAAATGATTTTTCCGACAGACCTTCATTTGCGGAAAAGAAATCATTTGCCAAAACGAATTTTTCAGACAAAGAGATTGATTTAATATTTAGCTCGCTTCCTGATACATCACAGCAAACTGAACCTGAAGAAGTTGTTAGACCTCCTTTTGATAAAACCGAAAGCAGGGAAATATATCATCAACAGGAGGTACAAGCCAATGAAGTAAGAAGAGAAGATGATACTCCGTTTATTATCCAGCTACATAATAAATATATTTTATCCCAGATCAAATCCGGTTTAATGATAATTGACCAGCATGCTGCGCATGAAAGAATTCTTTATGAAAAGGCATTAAAGAGATTTGAAGCAAATATGCCGTTTTCCCAGCAGCTTCTTTTTCCCAAAACTCTTGACCTCGATCCTGCAAGGTTTGAAATTCTAAAGGAAATAAATCCGTATCTCATGAAACTTGGCTTTGCCGTTAAGTTTTTCGGCAGGAATGCCATTGTAATTGAAGGCGTTCCGGAAGATATTAAAAAAGGTTCGGAGGAGAAGGTCTTAATTGGTCTTATAGAAGAATATACGATCAATTTAAGAGAAAAAAAACTGGAAGAACGCGAAAATATTGCAAAATCTTATTCATGTAAAACTGCAATTAAGACAGGCGACTACCTGAATGAGAAAGAAATGAGGTTGCTGATAGACCAGTTATTTGCTACCTCCATGCCTTATGTTTGCCCTCACGGCAGGCCAATTGTAGTTAAAATATCACTCGATGAATTTGATAGAAGATTCGGTAGAACTTAAATAACCGCTGCCGACGCTCTAAGAGCATTATAGAAGTATACATCAAAACGATATTCTAAAAAAGTTTATGGCTCAAAAAGAATATATATAATCTATGCCATAAGTATTATCATATTAAGTAATCATTGCCGAAGTTAGGGGAATCTATTAACTTTATAATGGCTTTTGCAATTATTTTATCATAAAATTAAAAAGTATTTTTTGCGATAATTTCATTTATAGAAAATAATAATGATTAAAAATTACTTCAAACTGCTCCGCATTCCTCAATGGATTAAAAACTTTTTTGTTTTTGTACCGTTGGTTTTTTCGCAGCATCTCTTTGAGATAAATTATTTTCTTTTGGCGCTTGCTGGATTTGCAATTTTTTGAGCGGCTTCTAGTATAGTATATGTTATTAACGATGTAATGGATGTTGAACTTGATAAAGTTCATCCGGTAAAGAAATTTAGACCAATTGCATCCGGAAAAATATCAAGCCGTAATGCACTTATTATGGCATTTGTTCTAATTCTAATTTTAGGCGCAGCTTTAACATGCTTTCGTTCCGGTTTTGCTGTTGCAGTCCTTTCATATTTTGTGTTAAATATTTTTTATTCATTTTCATTCAAACATATTGTTCTTCTGGATATTTTCAGTATTGCGGCAGGATTTATGTTAAGGGTAGTAGCCGGTGGACTTATAATAGATGTTGCAATTTCGAGCTGGCTGCTTTTAACAACAATGTTTATCTCATTATTCTTAGCTGTAATAAAAAGGCAATCGGAATTAAAATTGAATAATGAAGACACAAATCCAGTAACAAGGAAAGTACTTTCCTTATATTCCATGGACTTTACAAATCAGATAGCCACTGTAACTGCTTCCGGCGTAATAATATGTTATGCGATTTATACTGTTTCTGCCCGTACTGTCTCAATTTTTGGTACGGAAAATTTAATTTATACTACCCCGTTTGTTGTATTCGGGATTTTTAGATATATGTATCTTGTTTATATAAGCAATAAGGGTGAAAATACAACTGAAATTATGCTTACCGATTTGCCGATGATTTTAAATATTTTGTTATATATATTAATTGTTACATTGATAATATATAAGATTATTTAAGCGGATTAAATAGATATACAGTTGACATATGAATACAATATCAAAACTCAATTTACTTTATTTTATAGTTTTCATTTTTCCCGGATGCTGCGCGGAAAAATTGCCGGACAATAATAAATTAAATCTCATAATAAACGTGGTTAAATCATACGCATGGATTAACTTAATGCCCGGCGCAAGGCATTCATTTCATTTATCCGGTGAAATAAAAATACAAAATAACAGTGACGAGCCAATTACAAATCTAAAGCTTTGGCAAATTACCGTATATGATGATTCTATTGAAGTATTGAAATTTAAACCATTATTTA
>PLNZ01000190.1 GCA_003142915.1 Ignavibacteriales bacterium
ACAAATACGGGAACGGCATTCAACCTTGAAACAACTCCGGCTGTTGCAAAAAAAGAATAATCCGGTACGATCACCTCATCTCCTTGTTGAATATCCAATGCCATAAGAGCAATTAACAATGCATCTGTTCCGGATGATACGCCTATAGCTTTTTTTGCTCCAAGGTATGCAGCAATCGATTCTTCTAATTTTTCAACTTCAGGTCCAAGTATAAAATACTGAGACTCCGCAACTTTAATAAGAGCTTTATCCAATTCATTTTTTAGAGCAGCATATTGTGCTTTTAGATCAAGTAATGGGACTTTCATTTTTTCCCTTTAAGCTTTAAATAATTTATTGTTGTTTATTGCACTGCCGGTTGAATTCCCACTCTTTTGGGAAAAGACATTCCTGGTATCAATAATCAGTTTTGAATTTTCAAGAATGAATTCTGCATTTTCCTTATAATACGTATGGTCAGTACTTAAAAGGATTAAATCATATTTGGACAGATTTTCTTTTGTTAATTCAACGGAAGTCATATTATATTTATATTTTCTTGTAGGGGGAAGCTTTGGGATAAAGGGATCGTTATAATCTACCTCTGCCCCTTTCTTCCTCAAAATTTCAATCAATTTTAATGTCGGTGATTCCCTCATATCATCAATGTCTTTTTTATAAGATGCGCCCAAGATTAAAGTCTTTGTTCCGTTTAAATATTTTTTATTTTTATTCAGCGCTTCAAATATTTTTTCAACGACATAATAAGGCATTGCTGTATTAACTTCTCCGGCTAATTCTATAAACCGCGTATTAATGTCATATTCCCGGGCTTTCCATGTTAAATAAAACGGATCAATGGGAATGCAGTGGCCTCCCAACCCAGGACCCGGATAGAAAGCCTGGAATCCGAAAGGTTTGGTTTTAGCAGCTTCAATTACTTCCCAAATATTTATATCCATCCTGTCGAATACCATTTTAAGCTCATTTACAAGAGCAATATTTACGGAACGATATATGTTTTCCAACAGTTTGGCAGATTCAGCAACCTTTGGTGAGGAAACCGGAACCGTTTTCACAATTATCTTATTATATAAAGCAACAGCTACTTTAAGACAATCCGGTGTAACTCCTCCGACTATTTTGGGGATGGTAGCAGTGGAAAAATCAGGGTTATTAGGATCCTCACGTTCCGGGCTGAATGCCAGATAAAAATCTTTTCCCACAACTAATTTGGACTGTGAGTTATTCCCTTTCTGCGTATTAGTCAGGTTATAACTTTCCTCAAGCATGGGAAGTAAAATTTCTTCGGTTGTACCGGGATAAGTGGAAGACTCCAGTACTACAAGCTGTCCCTTTCTGAAATTGCCGGCAACAAGCTTACCCGAATTTACTATATAAGTTAAATCAGGTCCTTTATGTTCATCCAGCGGAGTAGGAACGCAAATAATTACCGCATCACAGGATCGTAAACGTGAAAAATCCGAGGTAGCTGAAAATTTTTTATTTTCAACTGCATTTTTGATTTTTTCTGCTTTTATATGTTTGATATAACTTTTACCGCTGTTAAGGATAGGAATTTTTGCTTCATCAATATCAAATCCCAATACAGGAAATCCCTTGCCGGCAAATTCAAGAGCCAGTGGTAAGCCGACATATCCAAGACCGATTATTCCGATTACTGCAGAGTAGTTATCTATCTTCTTTATTAATTCCATAATATTCTCATTTTTAATAAATTCAGAAAATAAGTTTGATAATTTAATAATAATGATTCTTTTTTACTAAGGATTAATTCTACCGTCTTAATTTTAACCAGGTTCAACTTTAATATTGCTTCTATTGATTACCAAATGTACTAAAAATAATCCAGGATAATCACCTAACTTCATGCAGTCGGATACGCAAATCATCTTAAGAGGAGTTTGCATAAATTGAGTAACTCTTGTTACGCAAAATTTTATATTTAAATAACCACGACCTTTGGCATAGTTATCACTTTGTGATAGGTCTTGAATATAAATCTCTTTATTCTGTTTAAGATGACTTAATTAATAGAAGCCTTCAGCAATTCAAATGATTTATACAGCTTTGTTCCTTCGCCTGCCTGCTCTTCAATCATCTTGATTAATTCAGGCATTTTATTATCCAGTGTCTTTAATTCAATTATTGCAGACGAGGGATTGATAGTAATTCTATTTCCCGTCTGTGCTGCAGCTATAACCGAATCGGAATTGGTTTCACTTTCATTCCAACCGGATATTTGTATTTCTTTTGCAACTTTCATTAAATTACTGAATAATTTTTTCTTGCCCGAAAGCAAATTCAAATCAGTTTCAGAAAATTTAACTTCAATATCAACCTTTTTATGTACGCTTATTGCCGGAGTAAAAATATATGTAGTTAACTCGCTTCCGTTGTAATTCCACGAATTGAGTTTTCCTTCATCATTATAATTATATTCTTTTCCATTTACTTTTACCCCGGACAGTGGATAAGAAGCTTGCAATCTTATCTCATAAGATCTTGTTTCCGGCATTCCGTGGTATTCTCCATTAAGCGGTTCAATTTTAATGCTCAAGCTTTTTTCATTAGGTTTGGAAAATGAGACGTTTGTAAAAGTATACTTACCTTTTTTGAAATTCTCGTTATTCCCTTCATCGTCATATATTTTGGTTCTGCCAGAATCACCGGGGAAAATATTTAATATCAGGTAATCTTTCTTTTCATCAGCCGTATTATTTACATCCTGTTGCATGGGAATTATTGCTCCTGCTTTTACGAAGACGGGAATTTCTTCAATACAGAATGGCCTTTTAATAATTTTACCACCTGTTAAAATAGAACCGGACGACCATTCAATCCATTTGCCTTCCGGCAGCCAAACTTTTTGAGCGGTATATAAATTGTCCCTCCCTTTTGCATCCTGACCGAGAGGATGAGTAACCGGTGCAATAATCATATCGTTGCCGAACATATATTGGTTCTTCAAATCATAAGCAATTTTTTCTTTCGGATAATCATAATACATAGGGCGCAGCATAGATATTCCCGTATCATAAGCTTCTCTGGCAGCGGTATAGATATAAGGGATTAATGAGTAACGCAGTTTTATTGCATTCCTCATGGCATAAAAATAATCCACAGGATAAGCCCATATTCTTCTTTCTATATTGGGATTCTTCGTAGAGTGCGTTCTCAATATCGGGCTGAAGGCTCCCCATTCTATCCATCTCGTATAGAGTTCCGGATTCTTCTGCTGATCGCCGCTCATGTGTCCGCCTATATCGTGGCTCCAAAAGCCATAACCGACATTTGCAGCAGTTGAAGTAAAGTAAGGCTGATAATCGAGCGACGCCCATGTTATGTGCGTATCGCCGGAAAATCCAATCTGGTAGCGGTGATTTCCCAATCCACCCCAGCGGTGAAATAATAAAGCCCGTTTCTCATTTCTTCTTTCCATGTCGCTGAATAAAACATAGTTAAGATAAAATGTTGGATTAACCCCTTTTATTGCCGTCTTGCCCCATTGCTGCCAATCGAGCCACCAAAAGTCTATTCCTTCTTTTTCCATAGGATGCAGAACTAAATCAAGAAAGTTCCGCGCGTACTTTTTATTTGTTATATCAAACGGAATATATTTTTGGGTAACAGGATCAATTCCCATCGCATTAGCAAAAGCAGGATATACATCTTCGTGAGGTTGAATTCCCGATGCAGGATGAAGATTCATACATGTTTTAATATTTAGTTTGCCTGTATATTCAAGAAATTTTTGCGGATCCGGAAAAACGGATTTATTCCATGTAAAACCTGTCCAGCCGTAAGACTCCCCTGATTGATCATATAATTTTTTCCCGTCTTTATACCACTCAGGTCTATCTACAATATGCCAATCCATGTCGATAACCAGCACATCAAGCGGCACATCGTGAATCTTAAATTCATTTATTAAGTCTTTAAATTCCTGATCGGTATACTTCCAGTAGCGCGACCACCAATAACCAAAAGCAAACTTAGGAGGCAGTGCAATTTTCCCGGCAACCTCTGTGTATTCTTTTAATATGGTTTTGTAATCATAACCGTATACAAAGAAATATAAATCCTGCTCTTTCTTATCAGGACGCGGCATAACCCACTGCCAATCGGAATTATCAAACAAAGGTCTTTCCGAATCGTCAATTAAAGTCCAGCCATCTGTAGAAAGAAGACCGTTTTCCAGTGTAGTAGAGCCGTTTACACCGTCAAGTGTCCGGGCAGTGCCGAGTAAATTCCCTTTATTTTCAATCCCCGGATTCCATATTTTCTTAGCTCCGTCTATTTCAAATACAATTTGAAGATTATCTGCCGTAAATCTTCCGCTGTTTAATTTATATCTTAATAATGCTGCGTCTGTTTTAATTTGCAGATAACCGCCAACTTCTGTTTTTTCAAATTTCGGAACAGGTAATTTCCTATCGACAAATGTAAGCGAGGCATTATCTACAAAGCTTCCGTCTTCGGACCATTCCATTCTAATAATGTGAGGTGTAAGAATAGTGAATCGGACATTCCCTGATATTACTGTTGCTTCAGGATTAGCTTTACCTTCATATTGCTGCGAAAACAATTGAACTGAAAATAACAATAAAAGGGAAGTAAAAAGAAGTATTTGTTTCTTCATATTACACTTTTAACAATATTATTAAAACCCTATAATTTAAAAGTTAATTTATACTCGTATAATTTAGTAAAAAGAGAGAACTTAATACAAAATATTATTATCTATTAAGCAGGCACGCATTTAGGATTATACTAATTCTTCTCATCTAAAAAGCGGATCATATTATATATAAATCTAAAATAATGCCCTGAATTGGATAGCCCTTTTTATATAAATCCTTTAAACAATCAATTTAGTATTAGAAAAAGAAAAGCATTCTATATAAACATAACAACTACAGAAAAGAAGTAGCCAGCGAACCTGAAGTTACAGCGCTTCTTCACCGGTTTCTTCTGTACGCACTCTAATTACTTCTTCAATAGGAGTAATAAATATTTTACCATCCCCAACTTCGCCTGTTTTAGAAGTGTTTACTATTATTGAAATAGCTTTATCTACCAAATTATCCGGGCAGACAAGCTCAATTTTTATTTTGGGCACAAATTCAATTTTATATTCGGCGCCTCTGTAAATTTCCCTGTGACCCTTTTGCCTGCCATACCCCTTTACTTCGGTTATGGTAATACCTTTAAAGCCTGCATCCTGAAGATTGTGGTGAACATCATCAAGTTTATGCGGACGAATTATGGCGATTATCATTTTCATTTTATACCTGTTAATTAAGTATTAAAGTTTATCCGCTAATTAATTTTTTAACTGCGGATTTGAATTTTTTTTTTATAACTGATGTTATATAAAAGATATTGAAAATAACTACGTAATGTGAGTTAATAAATATTTATTTCTTCATGCAGAATTATTCCAAATTTATCAAATACCGAATTTTTAATCTCATCAGCTAATTGTAAAATTTCCTCTGCTTTTGCCCCGCCATAATTAACCAGCACAAGAGACTGT
>PLNZ01000151.1 GCA_003142915.1 Ignavibacteriales bacterium
ACAAGTCACCACTCTCTCCAAAGGAGTCCTTTGGGAGCGGCTCTGATTGTTTTGTCAGGTGGTATTTTTTCTACAAATATTTAACCTCTACAAGGTTAAGACACTTAATAACATTTCTTGCCGGTACTATACTTCAAAACATTTATATTTGACTTTTAATTATAACGAATGGTTTAAATATTCTCTACATAGTTATCAATTATTTTAGCGTAAATTTTCTTTTGGGCATTTTCAAGAAAACTTGCTTCGATTGTTTTTTTTGTCAGCGCCACAAGATCTTTCATTGGATAATTTAACTTTTCATGCAGCAGCATTAGCTCACCGGTAATGTTTGCGCCGAACTTTCATTCAATCTCTGCTCCGCAGATTAAATTTGTAATTTGAAAATTAAGGAATTAATCTCATAAGCAATATCATTAGATGGAAAAATAATTTTTTTTATCATAGTATTGAATTATAATTTTTCTTTTTATTTTCTTATCAACCTTTTTTAATATTATTTTTTCTAAGGCAGAAATTCATAATTGAAAAGCAAATAAGAAAGTATTAAATGACATGAAAAATCACTCACTGTTATTTTTAATCTTTCCGGGGTCGAATTCCCCGTCGCTTACGGCGGGGTAGTTCATTTTATGCAGGTTACCGCTGTTATACAGGCACAAAACAAATCGACCATAATTTCAGAGAACGGTTCTTATATTATAAATTCAAGGAATAAAAATATGACGATTGACCCAAAAAAGGCAGAAGGATAGCTTCTTTTAAGTTAGGCAATTATGAATTTTTTGCGGGAAAAGATATAAAACCGGCGATGTTTGCCCCCGGAGAAGCTGAAATAAGTTTTTACATAAGCGGTGAAACAGATTATATTGAAATTGAACTATAGGGAAAATATGAGTCACTCAATCCAGGAGAAAAACCTGTCTTTAAAGTTGAATGGACTGCTGCGGATATTCCTGCAGACATAAAAGTAGAAAAAGGCAGTAAAGAGTTGGTGGAGTTTGTGCGAGGGATTATTAAGTAAATTTTCTATATTACTACCAACATTACACGGTTCTGAAGAACATCGGCAAATGTGGCAGTGTGAAAAAATTGGGGCAAAATCCGCCTTGCGGCGGACAGGTATTTCATCCCTTCGGGGTTAAGAAAATAATTATTCCAGATCTTTACTGCCGAATTTATTATGGCTGGCGAAATCCTTAATATCACGGCGTACTCTTAAGTATTCTGCCGGAGCGGAAATGGGATAACCTAAACGGCAGGAAAAAGCAATATCTAAATTACCGGGAATATGAAGTATATTTTTTACTTCTTTCCCTACAGCGCCGGAACTGAGCGAACTTACTATGTGAAAGCTAATCCCGAGGGAGTTTGCCATTAGCCACATATTTTCCATTACACACCCTAAACTTAAAATACCGAGGAAATCACCTTCCGAAGCAGGGGCTCTTCGAGCGGGATCATAAACGATAACCAGCATTACGGGACAGCCCTGAATGGGCCTTTGCATTGATAAATCTGCTTTCTCATCACTTATATCCAGCCTAAAATCAGGGTTTCTCCACGATGGTGGAAACATCGCAGCCAAAACTCCGGATTTTTTCTTAAGTAACTCCTCCTCCGAAAATGATAATTGCAGATAATTTTCCCTGACAAATGTTTCTGAAACCGGTCGTTTTATATCTTCTATTGACTCCAGAAGTTCTTCGTCATCAATAACAATTAATTCAAAGTTCTGCATGTTGTGCGCAGTAGGCGCCCAGCGTCCTGCTTCCAGTATCTGCAATAAATCGTCCTTTGTGATAGGATGTTTAGTATCAAACGGCAATCTGACAGACTGCCTTTTCTGCATAAGTTTTAATAAATCCTTCATAATGATATCCTGATCTTAAAAAAATATTTTAAATTTGTTTAGTTACCTGTCTTTAGCACCGATCTGAAATGCACTTTAGCTGTCATCATTTTTTCATAAGCCAGCGCCGCTTGTTCCAATGGAAATACTTCTATCATTGGAATAACCTTTGTAAGTATGCTGAAACTGATAGCATCTTCAATATTTCCGCTTACAAATCCGCGGATGGAACGCTGCCCGCCAAGTAACAGCATTGGAGGTATCTGCATCATTTCCCTGGCGCCTGTTACAATAATTGCCTGCCCGTTACGGCCAAGCCCGGGAATTAAATCAGAGATAGCTTTACTGTTTGGAGCTGTACAAAGAATTACCCGCGCACCGCCTAATTTCATTAATTGCTTTGCTGCTTCGCCGGAATCGGTATCAATATAAACATAAGCGCCAAGTTTGTAAGCGAGCTCTTCCTTTTCTTTGCCGCGGGATAATACAACTGTTTTAAATCCTAATTTAACTGCATATTGCACAGCCAGGTGTCCCAATCCTCCCAGTCCATGTATAGCAACCAAGTCCCCGCCTTGCGCGCCGCTCAGCTTTAACGCTCCAAAAGTTGTCCGCCCTGCGCATAGCAGAGGAGCTGCATCCACTGAGTTCAGTTCAC
>PLNZ01000137.1 GCA_003142915.1 Ignavibacteriales bacterium
AATGCCTTTATAACAAAGCTAAATTCAACCGGGAGTGCCTTAGTTTATTCAACTTTTATTGGAGGGAGTGGTGAGTTTGGTGATCAGGGTAATTCAATTGCCATAGATGCGAACGGGAATGCTTATATTACAGGAGAAATTGCTTCTTATAATTATCCTACAACAACGGGCGCTTTTCAGACTACTTTGGGAGGTTTTCAAAATGCTTTTATAACAAAGTTAAATATTCTTAATCCAACATTTGTTGTATCAAATAGTTCAAATGTTCCAAATAAATTTGAGCTAATGCAGAATTTTCCAAATCCTTTTAATCCCACCACAGTAATAAGTTTTGCTTTACCATTTAGCAGCAATGTAAAAATTGAAGCTTATAATATACTTGGTGAAAGAGTAAGGGAATTATTAAACGCACAAAAGACGGCAGGTTACTATGAAGTATATTTTAATGCGACAGGATTAGCCAGTGGCGTATATCTTTATATGATTTATGCAAAGAGTATAGACGGCAAGAGTGAATATAGAGATACAAAGAAGATGTTATTATTGAAATGATTTTGTGTCTGAACTATCTATAAGAGATGTGCAATTAAAAGTGCGCTTTATTATTTGGTATTTGCTTATTGTTTGAAAAGAAACTTATTAAGTTTATTTAACAATTTATAGGAAAAAAAATGAATGATATTAGACTTTTTAGTTATAAAATGACAGATGATACTGGCTTTGCACCAAATCCGTTTTATGGATTGTTAACATTGGCAAATTGTAAGCCTGATATAAGAAAGACTAAAGACAAAGATGATTGGATTGCCGGTTTTACTTCTAAAGAATTAAACGGTGATAATGTTGGAGAAGAAAAACTCATTTTTTTAATGAAGGTAACAGATAAGATTACATATGAAAAATACTGGAGCGATCCACTATATAAATGTAAAAGGCCAAATTTATCATCTCTTAAAATGATTGATCAAGTAGGAGACAATATCTATCAGCCCATTAAATTAAATGCAAAATCCAATACCGATTTTCAACAAATAGCTAATAAATATCATGATGAAAATTGTAAAAATTATGATCTAGACGGGGAATATGTATTAATTTCAGAATACTTTTATTATTTCGGTTCTTGCCCAGAAGAAATCCTTAGAACAATACGGCCCAGTATTCCAAAAAAATCAACACGTTATGGAGTAAGAACTCATATAGTAGAGAAAGCAAGTAATTTTATTGAATGTATTCAAAAAAAGTATAAGGATAAGATAAATTCAGTTATATCAGATCCTCATGGTTTCTTAGCTGAGAATATTAAAAACCAAAAATGTAATAAAAAATGCTGATAATACTATGCAAAAGGAGTCTTAAAGCCTTCCTTCCCATTTATCATCTCGAGCGTCAAAAACCGAATCCAATTTAATTTCTATAGAAGGACTAATAATATATAAATTGGTTAATATCATTCACCGCTAAAAATATCAAGTACCGTGAAAATCATCCGGAGATATTCGCCGAAAATCCGGAAGAACTATACCGCCGGCTTTATCCTTCTTTCAGATGGAGAAAAAGCTAATAAAATAAAAAAGCCTTCGACTGTTTTAAGAGTGAAGGCCTTGCTGTTTTACATTGTGGTTTTTGTTGTCCGTTGTGGTTTTGGTTTACTTCGAGCTATAGACGGTTTACTCGGCGCCCGTTTGAGTTTCAATTCGCCGTTACTTTCCTTCATGAATTGATCGTAAGTACGTTTCCATTTCTTGCCACTTTTTATTTCACTTATTGTAGTTTGTGAAACATGATATTGTTCGGCTAATGCTTTATTGGTAGCTGATTTGTTTGTAAGGATCCTGAACAAAACAACTCCTTTAAAATTTGCACAATTATTTTAATTTAATTACAAAATAAAGGTTCTCAACAAAATAGTGTATTCCCTATTTCATCCCTGCGGGATTTTAATTTTCCTTTTTTCTTCATTCTGTTAAAGATGTCTTCTTTAAACTTCTCTTTTGAAACCAGCTTATAAAGTAAAGTGTCCCTATCACGGCTGAAGGGCCGGATATTGAGGCATACCAGCTCCAATGATGATGAATACCTACCATTAAAACATAAAAAATAGCCATAGTTAAAAAAACAGCCGTTCCGATTAAGTCGTATTTCCAGGCAATTATAATGAAGACAATCAAAACCAGTGAAGGTAATAGATGAATAAAGAGTGCAGGGATAATATTCCAGCCGCTGTATTCTTTAAAAACATCCAATGCAAATAATGCTAAGAAAAGAATAAATGCTATGCTTAATATTCTCGGCGACCAATAGACAATCTTTTTTGAAATAGATTTCATTGTTATGTCCTCCTTTTATGATATAATTCGATTTTTTTTATCCTCTACAAATTATCATCAAAATATTTTGTGATTTTATTGTACATGTGAAAAGTATCAATTCCTCTTACGCCGTGTTCCTGCCCGGGATAAACAATATAATCAACCGGCACGCCAAGGTCTTCACATTTCTTAATGAACATCAAATCATTCTGCCATACAACTATAGGGTCGCTGGTCCCGTGGATCATTAATAATTTTCCTTTAAGGTTTTGAACATAATTCAGCAAACTTGATTCTTTGTAGCCGTCCGGATTTTGCTGCGGCGTTTTCATATATCTTTCTGTGTACATAACTTCATAGTAGCTCCAGTCAATTACAGAACCTCCCGCGACGGCTGCTTTAAATTGCCACGGTGTTCTTGTCATTAAAGACGTGGTCATAAATCCGCCGAAACTCCAGCCGAAAACTCCTACACGTGCAGAATCAACAAACGGAAGGGATTTAAGATAATTTGCACCAAGAGTCTGATCCTCAATTTCATGCATGCCGAGATGTTTGAATGTTACCTGCTCAAATGCCAGACCGCGGTTGGCGGAACCCCTGCTGTCGATTGTGAAAATTACATAACCATGTTCAGCCATATAATTAAGCCACAAACCTGCGCCGCCAAGCCATTCATTTGTTATCAACTGCACGCCGGGTCCGCCGTATACATAAACCAGCGCCCTGTATTTTTTAGTCGAATCAAAATTTGCAGGTAATATCATCCTGCCGTATAGATCAAAGCCATCGCTGCTTTTTAATGTGAAGAATTTTGTCTCGCCAATATTGTAATCCTTTAACGGATTGTCTGTTTCAAGAATGGTTCTTTCAACTTTGCCTTTACTGTTAATGAGTAAAACTTTGCCCGGAACGGTTAAACTGCTGTAGCTGTCAAGAAAATAATTTCCGTCTTTATCTTTGGTCACTTCATGAGTTCCGGGTTCTCCTGTAATGCGGGTTATCTTTCCGGATTCAATATTCACGGAATAAAAATTATTTTCTAACGGACTTTCTTTTGTTGCGGTGAAATAAACATTATTCCCTTTGCTGTCAAAGCCGCTTAAGTCGGTTACTTCCCATTCACCTTTAGTTAATTGCTTAATTAACTTTCCATCCGTATTATAAAGATAAAGATGGTTCCAGCCGTCTC
Source organism: Ignavibacteriales bacterium (assembly GCA_003142915.1). GTDB lineage: Bacteria > Bacteroidota > Ignavibacteria > Ignavibacteriales > Ignavibacteriaceae > FEN-1297. The sequence continues at coordinate 3,505 of PLNZ01000137.1, forward strand.
TTCTTGAAATCCATATAAACTCATCCGGATGATTTTCAACAAAGATTACTCCATGTAAAGGCTGTACATATTTGCTGTTGGTTTCCTGGAATAAAGTATCAACTGCCTGCCCGGTAGCTATATCATATTTTATCTCCCAAAGATTTTCCGGATCTCTGTCCAATATTCCAATATAGACATGCTTTTCATCAGGGTCCCATGCTACTCCGGTTAAATAATGTTCTTTTGGTTCACCGGTATTTAGAAAAGTTGTTTTGCCTGTCTTCAGATCATAAATACCAAGAGTAACCTGCTCGCTTGTCATTCCAGCCATAGGATATTTTATATTTGCAAGCTTTGCAGGGTGAAATGAAATATCCACGATTGGATAATCCGTCACCATAGTTTGATCTTTACAGTAAAATGCCAGGTAATTTCCTTTTGGAGACCAAAACGTTCCTTTGTCAATCCCGTATTCATTTCGTGCGCAGTATTGACCGTTAACTATTCCTTCATTTTCATCATTTGTCACCTGCTTTTGTTCATTATTTACGGCAACGTATAGATTATTTTTAATTGTATAAGCTGCAAAATTTTGAAGAGTATAGTCAAGATTATCTATGCTGTCTTTTGTGCTGTTTAAAAGTCTTAATTCATTATTGCTAAAGTTATAACCCCAGAGCGAATCATTATTCCAGAACCGGAAATTATTTTCATCTGTCCATTCGATAGCAGGAAAATCGGCGAGGGTTTGTTTTTTGCCGGCAAAATATTTATCATTTAAATTTTTCAAAGTAAGAATAGTATCTTTATGATCAGACCCGGTATTTTCAGCAATCAGGCTTGAGTCGGCAACAAATGTGAATGCTTTCTCTCCGGGGCGCCATTGAAGCTGATGAAGAGATTGCGGATGGAGTTTTTGGGCATTTTTAGTGACCGATTCTATTGTCAGTTCTTTTTTCTGACAAAGTCCCGCTGCTGAAAGTAAAATTAAAAATAGAGAAATAAACCTTAAGGATTTCATAAATTAACCTGAAATTATTTTTGTTATTAATTCTTTTGGAATTTCTTCAAAATAATAATTTGTGATATTTAAATTTTTATCCCGGAATTTCCATATTTCTTCAACAGCCTGCTTCTTTTGTTTAAATTTTGTCTTTTTTGACAATTTATCATTTGAAGCTAATATGTAGCAGGGCTTCTTATAATATCTGCACAATATTGCTGCAGCAAGACTCCCGGTTTTATTTATTACATTACCATTATTTGATATTGAATCAGCTCCTAAAATTACGGCATCTGCTTTGGGAATACAACAAGACATCATTGCATCTGTGATTAGTTCGACCTTGATATCCTGTTTTAACAGTTGTTTTGCAAATATACGCCCTTCAAACTTTGGGCTGGATTCGCAGATAATTACGTGTAGGCGTTTGTTGTTTTGCGCCCAAAGTTTAAATATTTCTAAAAGAGTCTTGCTATTTGATAATGTTAATACAGTGTGGATATTTTTCAAATAAGGTTCAGCGTTTTTATAGATCCGCAGAAATTTATTTTCTGAATTAATGGCAAACCGCCGCAAAAATTTTTCGGGTTCACCGGTTCGATTGGATTTTAAAACCTTCTCAAAGGAATAAATATAATTCTCAACACCGGTAAATTGGAAAAGATCGGCTTTAACTTTTTTTAATGCAAATTCAACCACTTTCCGATCGTTGATTATTTCAAGAAGGTAATTATTTAAGCCGGATAAAATTTGCTCTGAGCCGGATGTTTTATCCGTCAAAATTTTATCCAGCTTATTTTTATTTTCCAATAATTTGTTTTGTCCTTATAAGGGTGAAGCAAATAGCCCCAACTTTTAAGTCGGGATATAAATGGGCGCACTAATATTAGGCTTTAGCCCAAAAGGGACTCCTTATTGGACTAAAGTCCAAAACTATTTATCCATTAATTTTTTAATATTTCTCACTGCCTGTTTAATACGCTGGTCGTTTTCCACCATAGAAATACGCAGGTAGCCTTCACC
>PLNZ01000008.1 GCA_003142915.1 Ignavibacteriales bacterium
GTCAGTCTCTCGCTTAATAGGTACACCTTTAGCATAAAAAACTCTGTAACCATCTTTATTTTCGATTACGTTTTTCAAAAACAAGACGCGTTCGTAGGCAGTAGAAAGAGTATCTTTTTCTGTCTGATAAAATTTAGTTTCTTTATCTAACAAAGCAATAAAAGTTGAAAGTTTCTCAACAAATAACTTTTGAACTTCATAAACACGTTCTCCACTCACGGACTTGGCTTCTTCACTTTTATCTTCTTTATATTTAATGTAATAATTTATGAGCTTTGGATATTCCTTTATTACAGCGCTTACTGCATTAGCTATATCAGTCTTCCGCGGTTTCTTTTCTTTACCCTTCTTAGTAAATACTGGTTTTGGCAAATTTCTAACAAAATAGAAATCNNTAAGCTGTGCACGTAGTTCTGTGTTAGAAACTGATGAAACGATATCGTTAAAGTTGTTAACTAAATCATTTTTATTGATCCACGTATCATCTTTCGTCAATAGGTCCTTTGGTGTTAACAAAACGTAGTCTTCTTTTTGTGTATTAAGTATATTAACAGGAAGTTGGAAGTGCCCTGAATTCCAAGAAGCTGTCACATAGCTGAAATCAACATGGATAACTGGAAAACTTTTTATCATTGATGTATTAAGATATTTCTGTGCAAACGTTTGTGTATAACGCAGTAAAAAACCTTTAATTAAATTAGTTACAAAGTCACTAATATTGTCTTTACCGATTTTTTCCTTGATTAAGCATAATTTTTCTAAATGTGGGCTCCGGCATATAGTGTCTTTATCAAAATCAGAAAACTTCCCTCTTAAATTTTCATCAAGTGTATGTCCAAACTTTATACCTGGCCCTCGCCCGCTATTACCAACTTCACTATAACCAAGCCAAGTTTGTTTTACTTCAGGGAAGGTATACCAGCTTTTAAGCAAACCTTTGCTAACCGATTGCTCTACTGAACGGTCGCGGAGGAATGCAACATATTGCAGAATTTCTTTATGCAATTTTTGATATTCTGGTTTAGTACTGTTGAATAACAAGAATGGATCAATAAATAATGGCAAATCATTAATTAAAGAAATATTAAATGCACCATATTTTTCAATAACATCAGGGCTAACTTTAAATATATCAGAAAAATAAACTTTCATCTTGAAAACGCCTCGCGCAATACCGACTGCATCAGTCTTTCGGATTTGTCCTTTCGTTCGGTGCCTTGTTTTTCCAGTTCGTCAATCATTGTCATTAATTATTCATCTATTGCTTTCATAATTCTGTCAGTTTCCACAAATGCTACAATTATTTTCTGATAGTGTTCGATATCTGAATTCGTCAAAATACGACCTTTGCGGTCTTTCAGCCACTTCTGTGCTGGTTGATAACCACCAATATAAAAATTCCATGCTGTTTCAGGAACATTGCCGAAGTATTGCTCAGCGTTAATAATTACTTTTTCGTTTTTATAATCTAATCTTTCAACGGTATCAGAACCAGCGATAGGATAGGTGGTTATAAATTGATTTATCTTCGGTGATTTAAGAAGATGTAGCAAACGCAGTTCAGCGCCAAAAGCAACAAGCTTTTTGAAACTTTCTTTGTCTTTCGGATACGGCACGCGCGGAAAATCAATTTTTAAAAAAGCTTTATATTTTTCTCGGTAACTTGGCGAGTAAAGAACTGCATATATATAATCAAAAATATCTTCAGGCGTAACTTGTCCAGTAATATTTTTTATTTCGTCAACTATTTCTTTTAAAAGATTTGATGTTTTGTTTTGATCGTCGTCATAAAGATAAAGAGGGAAATGATAAGAACCTGTGCTGCTTTCTGCTGTCTTCATCTCAGATAATAGATTGGTAATGTAAAAATGATTTATCTGATCTGTTTTAGATTGTCTTCCTGAAAGAAATACTAAGTTGGGATAGAAAGAATGTTTTATTTGTTCTTTTCTGTGTCGAATTATTATTTTTGTATCGTAATATATAAATCTTTCATCAAATGGTCGATAACAAATTTTTTTAATTTTATCAGTATCATATAAATCATTCTGCTCTTTTTGATAAGTCATAATTTGTTTTTTAAGCTCATTACTTGAAAATGGAATTACCACATCGTCATGATGAGTTTTAATTCCTGCTGCTTTTATCCTAAATAATTCGTCAATTTTAAAGCCCTTCTCATACTCCTCTTCAAGTACAAAATTTTTAGGAACAAAGAAATAATATGGTGCAGTGTAATCGAGTTTCTTCCATTTTATATTTTGTAAATCGCTTTCATCTAGTGCTTGGAATTTTTCTTTGCGTTTACCATAAATCTCACCTTGATAAACCGTGCCAAGAGTTTTCTCTTGGCTTACTTTCCGAACAAATATAGAAATTGCTACACCTTGCTGTATATCAAAAACATTATCGTCTTTGCCGCCATCCGGAGCTTTTTCTTTCTTCTTTGAATTGCCGTGGAGGTCGAGAATATAAATCTCGTCAAATGTTTCCAGCAAGTGTTTACGCATTTGCCGATGCGTTATGCCGTCTATGAACGAATTATTGGTGATCATCGCCACAATGCCGCTCTTATTTTTCTCTACAAAATGTTCTGCCAAGCGAATGAATTTTATGTAATCATCAGAAAGTGACTGTATATTTTTCTCTCCCAATCCAGTTTTGTAGTCTTTTATAAGGTCTGTTATCCATTTACCTTTGTTTGAAGAACTGACGCTATATGGCGGATTACCAAGAACAACCATTATTGGCGTTTTATTCTTTATCTTCTCCGCTTCTTTCGATTCTTCGGCAATACTTTCAGCAAGGCCGAAACTAGTGAGCATCTCTGTCTGTTTGGCACCTTCTTCGAGAGAATTAGTTAGATAAATACCAAGGCGGCGATGAAAATTCCAAAAACCGGTTTCTTTAAACGCCATGCTCAATTTTAAGTGCGCTATTGTATAAGGGGCCATCATAAGCTCAAAACCGTGCAGACGCGGGAGCAAATCGTGATGCACATATGTTGGCCAACGCCCCTTTTGGCCGCCATCAAGTAAACGTTTGTAGATGGTTCGGATAGTGGCACTTATGAATGTTCCTGTACCAACAGCGGGATCAAGTATCTGCACTCTATGGATACCGTTAGCTAATTTTGAAGTATCGGCCAAACCGGCAGCAAGGCCAAAATCTTTTTCAAGGAGATAGTCAACGGAACGCACAATGAAACGCACGACAGGCAAGGGCGTATAGAAAGCGCCAAGTTTCTTGCGAAGCTGCGGGTCGTATTCTTTCAAAAAGTCTTCATAAAAATGTATTACAGGATCGGGGCCTTCATGGGTCTTACCCCATAAATCATTTTTAAAATAATGACGCATAAGCTCTTGAACATTGGCATGAGAAAATACTGCGCATAACTCATTTACAATATACTCCAGCCGTTTATCAAAATCGGGGCCAACAATGTGATCAAAAAAATGCCTGAGAANNGATGCCGGGACAAGATCGCGCGCTTCCTGCCGGGTAAAGGTTTCAGGAGTTGTATCGTGATAGCGCGCGACAAACAGGCCATACACGAGGGTTTGTGCGTACATATCCGCGAAAGCATCTTTTGAAAGATCGTGAACCAAGAGTTTTTTAATGGTTTCATAAATGTGAGTTATCTCAATATTTCTTTCTGCCTGTGTAGAAAGAAACTGCTTTACGTTATCGCGGATTCTTTGCGCTTTACCTCCCATAATTTTGGAGAGGTGTTCTCCAGAACGGATTGGCTCTTTATGTTCTTGTGTAAAATCAATAAGTGTTTTAGCAACGTGGTTGTAATTTTCCGGCAGTGGAGTAATGATCCGATGTTTCAAATCATAACTGGCAATTTTGATTGGTTCCTCATAAAGAACGCCATTTCTATAAAACCGAAATTCAACATAATCAGTCAAAACTAAATTTGCATATCCATAATACCTTGCCATCTGTTCCGACTTTTCGACTTTATCCAAAAGCACACCAATATCTTTGGCCTCGATATAGAGGATTGGTACGTCGTAATTAATTACAACAAAATCCGGCTTATTCCCTTGTTTGGCGCGCGCATCGTGATCGATACGTTTAACATTGATGGTTTCAAAAATTCCTTTGAGTAAAATTTCAAAGTCAGCACGGTATCCCATTTCACTAGTTTCTTCGTGAGAGAATTTAGAAGAAATCGATTGGATATAATTATCAAATTTATTTTGCATAGTTTACTTTAAGTTTAAGAAATAATTATGGTCAGGTCTTGAAATATAAGTTATCTTGTTTCCAGTAAACATTTAAATATTTTTATTAATTAGAAATAAGATACTACAACTTCTAAAAAACATTTCAACTGTTAAATAAAAAATAAGGGTTAAGGGTCATACTCCTGTGGGGCACGCGAGGTCATCTGCGACCGTGGAATGACAAATTGGGATTGCTATTTGCGATCAGTTTTATAGCTCCCCTGAATCAACGGCAATATTGCTTGCCTTTAGCCATTTCTGACAATTTGCAGTCTCCCAAT
>PLNZ01000148.1:0-4020 GCA_003142915.1 Ignavibacteriales bacterium
CTTCGAAAAGTTAAAACGCGCCGTTCAAAAGTTTGTGCCGTAGTGCCATCCCGCAATAGTACCGTCGTCCTTATTGTTACAAACTGAGGTCCCATTCCCGGCCAAATACTATCGCGCTGGAATGTCACCCGAAGGTTTCGTATCTGACTACGATCGAGCGTTACTGCCGATCGTACATCCTCACTGCCGGCTTCGGGTTCAATACGTACATAATTGCTTACTTGCTCTATGACTTGGTGCTCTTCCACATCTATGGAGCAGTCTGTCTCGTAAATAAATCGCCGCCCTTGAGAATCCAGGACCCCGAGGCGAACACGGTAAATGCCCGGTGTGCATGCTTGGGGTATGGTAAAGCTGTATATATTGCGGTCAATGGATTTTAGTGTTGACCCTTCAATGATTAAGATTGGAGTTACAACAACTGTTGCAGTGCTGTCATTACGTTGAACTGTTAAATGGACTGTGTCGCCGGGAAAATATACAGGCTTATCAACCGAAAGAATTATAATTTCATCCTCGAGCGATGATCGAATGAGTGTTGGATATCTCTGCTGGGCTTGTGCATTCCATAAACTTAAAATCCAGAAAATCATAAGAAATAGTAATTTAATTTTTAGCATGTTTTCCTGGATATTGTAAAAGTGATAATTATTCAATTACTGATTTCTAATTTCTTTTAATTCAAAATCGATGGTTCCATATCCCAGAATATCTCGCAGAGTTCCCTCCAATCCGCCGCCTTCAATTACAATTTTTGCCTTTATTAACCCGATGCCTTTTGCGTACCATTCGATTACTGTATTTTTAGTATTGGAAGAACTTTCAACAACAGATTCTAATTTTATTGTTTCAAATGTTCCGGCTTTCGTTATAATAGATTCATTATCTATAGCTTCCCCTGTAACTTTTACTTTATTCGTATTACCATTTGAATATTCGTCGCCGTCCCATTCCCACTTCATGCCTGGAAGCAAAGGGATGGGAAATAGCAACAAAGGTTTTCCATACGTGAACGTTGCTTCTTTCTTAATAAATAGTAATATTTTCAAGAACTGATATGTTTCTATTACATATACGCCTTCTTCATTTATTATCAAAGTCTGTCTATACTTGAATTTATCAGCCTCGTTCGAGCTGATAGTAAATTCACCCTTCTTTGAGTATTTTGTAAAACTATCGCCAAATGATGATTCATAAACCAGTGTTATTTTATTATTAACGGGGAAGTATGAATCTGAATTTATAATGGATTTCCCTTTAAATGATGAAGCGTCATTTAAAGTAAAAAATAAAAGAAGTAGTGGAATAATATAAATAGAATTGTTTTTCATGCCGGCTGTGTTTCCTAATTAAAGATTTTTTTAAACTTAAAACTTTTCTTCATTCAAAATCCAACAACATTACCGACCCCGCTTCGGAGAGCAAACCATATAAACTGGGTAAACGGTTCATCCGGTTTTCGTGTAAATTTCACAACTCCTATTTTCAGTGATCCTGATTTATCCGGCATATTGTTTCCCCTTATTATAAATATTTTAGCAAAAAAAGAAGATATTCTATCAAAAATTCCATTTTCACTTCCGGTATTTTTATTAAGAAGGGCGACAGATAGGTTATTATACTCCGCACGCACATAACCTGTTGCATGTCCTGAATTAACATTGATCTTAAACGATGCAGACTCAAGGGTTCCGGATTTAATACGATGATGTTCCGCTATCTCAAGAAATTTATTCAGACTGCTCGCTTCCATTTTACGAAGCGATCCGCTGTAACTGAATGAAAATTGCGGCGATCCGAGAGGAATCAGCATGAACAGTTTCATAACGCTGGTATTCATAAAGTTTCCTTGCGCATGAATAACAATAGTATCACGTCTGCCGGTATGATTGACAATCCCTTCTGCCAAAGCTTGCATCTTATCGAATGTTACTGAAGCTGCTTTAGCGCCCACTGCATACCTTTCATAATATTTCAACCGGCTATTTATAACTTGCAGACTATCAACGCGTATAGTATCCTTTATTGAAGATAAGCCCTCGTTCGGCATCAAAGGGCTTGGGCCTTTTGTATCCCACGGCTTATCCATGTTTACCAGTATATCTACTAAAAAATCCCGGATATTAATTGAACGGGCGCGATAGGTATCTCCATAAAGCAGTCCGGAATATACTAATCCATTCACACTGATTTTTGGTATAACAAATCGGTATCTGGTGTTTCTGAATTTGCTTTCTGCAAAGAATTGTTCGTCGGTTATTAAAGGATGAAAGTCCAGCGAGTCAGCGACAATCACTGAATCCGGTACTGATAAATGCAAATGCCCGCAAATAATTTGATTTTGTGACTGCTTAAAATTCAGGACAATCCCTTCAGCATCTAAATCAGCATCTGCAATGCTATTTGGAGAAATATTTTTTTCACGGAGAAGTTTTATCCAGCCAATCCTGTCTAAAGAGAATACGCTGATTCTGCACGAAAATGTTGAGTCTATCTTTGTTAATGAAATTGAGTCGCATTCTATACGGTTTTTAAAGATATTATAATTAACATCGGCAATCTTTAACGAATATTCCGGATATGCCTTTGCAAAGGCATCAATTACCCGGTTCTTAAGATATCCATCGAGGTAAGTTTGCGGAAAGAAAAAAAATATTAATACAAATAAGAGTAAGATAATTCCAACTGCAAAACTTGCGTATAGCGCTATTTTACCGGGTGCGGGAATTCGTTCTTTAGGGAAATGTTTTCTACTATTAATAGTTTTTAAATATTTAATCTTCAGTTTTTTCATAAGCTTTCTTCTTTTTCTTTTCCCGAAGGGACGGATTCCCGGATACTGAATGTATGTCTTCAACGGATTTTTCCGGACCTAACAAAACCGCAATCCACTTCGTTCCTTCATTGCTTTCAAATGCAAACTTCAGAGTCATAGTAAGAGGTATGCATAAAATAGCGCCAACTAAGCCAAGCAGGTTTCCCCAAAATATTAACGAGAGAAAAACAACCAGCGTGGATAAACCCATCCTCCTCCCCATAAGTTTCGGTTGGACAACGTTGCCAAGTATGAATCCAACTAAAAGATAACCGGCAGCTACAGAAATGGCGCCCCCTATCCCCAATTGAATCAGAGCGAGAAGAACCGCGGGAATTGCAGCTATAATAGAGCCGATATTGGGTATATAATGAAGCAGAAAGACAAGGAAACCCCAGAGAATGGGAAACTTAACGCCGAGGATGGACAGCCATGCCCATATCAGGATACCTGCGGCAAGATTAATTAAAGTCGTGATGATCAGATAGTGCCTGATATCAATTACAAACTTGGTGAAACGGGGGAATACAGCTTCCGGATTACCGAGAACTGCACGGAGTTTAACGGGAAAGCTTGAAGTTTCGAGTAGTATGAAGGTTACTGTGAGAAGTATTAGGACAATGTTGGAAAGCGCCGAGCTTAGTCCGGTAAGCAAACCTGCAGTAAGACTCATTATCGTTTCAGGATTGACATATTTTAATACAATCTTGTCGGTGTCCATTATACCTTTGCTTGTCAGCAGCGCTTCAAATTCCGTGATCTGTTCTTCTATACGCATCTGATAAAAAGGGAGAGCATCGGAAAAACTTTTAAAGGATATCCCGACTAATGCACCAATCATTACCAGAATAATAACCATAACAGTTACAACAATTGCTACCGAGATAAAAGAAGGAATGTGTTTCCTTTCGAGCCAGAGTATCGGTGGCGTCCCGATTAAAGCAAGGAAAACAGAGATAAGGAACAGAACAATAACCGACTGCGCAAGATTTATCCCTGCGATGATTATTACCAACGCTGCCGCAATAATAATGATTTGTATTCCGCGAAAAGAATTACTTTTTTCAGTCATAAATTTATTCGTTTATATGCCGTAAAATACGCCAATCTTATTGCTACTGCCCCGGCATTTAAAAAGCCGGCAATTAGCATAGTAATACTGTTTATCCCGGCGAACCAACCAAATACAACGGAGGAAGCAACAG
>PLNZ01000148.1:4080-14286 GCA_003142915.1 Ignavibacteriales bacterium
CGTCCGCTAATAACTCTTACTAAGATCATTATAACTGCAACTACGAGAAGAATATGAATAAAACCGCCCATAGTATAGGTAGTAAATATTCCCAAAAGCCACAAAACTATCAGTACAACTGCGATTGTGTATAACATAGTAAGTTTCCTTTCTATAAAAATTTAATGTTAAACTATGAAGAAATATAGAGCAGTTCAATCGTACAAAGGGATGAAAAAGGGACTACATCTTTTGGGTGAGCAGGAAGTTTAATTTCAAATATTAATGATCAGGTAAACAACATAAGAAATTCGGATTGAGCCTTTTATGTAGCACCCGGCAAAGGCTTATCTCCGAAGGCGGAAATTTAATTACGTAACACTATTATTGCAGTTAAAAAGTTTTTACTACCACTTTACCTGTTGTGCCGCCTGCTTTGAATACCTTAACAGCTTCTTTAAGATTCTCAAAATCGAATACCTTACCTACGTAAGGTCTTTCAAGATTAAGATTATCTATTTCTCTAAGGATTTCTTTGAATAATTCAACCCTTTCATACAGCCAGATTAAATTAAAACCTAATACGGATTTATTTGATTCAATCAGCTTTAGCGAATTATATCCCGGTACGGACAAATATTGAATAAGAAGGCTGAACAAATTAAGATGAGAACCATGAGGTGAAAATAATGACAAACCATATGAAATCATTTTGCCAGTAGGTGCAAGCAGATCGAAGCTTATTTTTTGAACTCTGCCTCCAATCGCATCCATTATCAGGTTAAGCTCTCTGCCGTTAAGCTTATTTATTAGTTCTTCTTTCAGGCTTTTATTTCTTACGATAATCTGGTCATATCCTTCGGCTTTCAGCAAATCTATTTTAGATGAATTGCCGATTGTCCCGATCGTATATGCGGAAAATTTTTTTGCAATACGGTTTGCGTAAATTCCAACCCCTCCTGCAGCGCTATGAATAAGGACTGTTTGATTGGGAACAATATTCCCAAGCTTTACAAGCGCATAATATGCGGTTGAGGCTTGCACTATAAAAGAAGCGCCTTCTTCAAACGACCAATCTCCTAACTGCCTGATAATATACCTGTAGTCAATATTCAGGTGGGTTGTAAATGAGCCGAATTTTACAACTCCCATTACTTTATCATTTATGTCAATGTTTAATGCATTTTTCCCTTTGTCTATAACAATACCGCTGAATTCAAGCCCGGGGATAAAATTACTTTTTGGAGCGGCTTTGTATAAACCGTAAATTGTAAATACATCGGCAAAATTTAACCCGATAGCTTTAACTTCAATAGTTACTTCGTTGTCTTTTGGTTTCCCGAGTTCTTCGGTCATTAAGTCTAAATTATTAAGTGAGCCTGCTTTGCTTACTAAATATGACTTCCTTTGCATTCAATATCCATCAATTATTTCTGTAAATGTATACGCAGGTGTTTTTAAAGTCAAATTTTATTTACTTATAAGTAAAAATTCATTACGTTGAATATATAATTAGAATTTGAAACCGTAATTATAATAGTTCTCTATTTTCAGGGTGAGTCACACTTTAGTATAAACCGGGAAGGAAGAAAATATTTATTTATTTGTCAAATTAGCTTTCTCGGTAAAAATATAACGTCTATATTTCAGTTGGAATTATAATATCTAAGGGAAGAAATTATGAAACAATTAGCTGCTGCTCTAACATTTCTGTTCGGCGCAATTGATTTATTTGCGCAGCAGCCGAAACCTCCGGCAGACCATCCGCAGGTATTGTATGATGAATCTAAAGTCCTTCCATTTACGCTGCCGGATGTTTTAGTTCTGCTTAATGGCAATAAAGTTAAAGATGCTAAAACATGGAAGGAAAAAAGAAGACCGGAAATTCTTAAGCTTTTTGAAGAGAATGTTTATGGGCGTGCGGTTGTGGGTAAACCGAAAGAAATGATTTGGGAATTGGTTTCTGTTGATAGCAATGCGTTTGACGGTACCGGAGTGGCGAAGAAAGTGATAATCTATTTCATGGGAAAGAAAGACGGACCGAAAATGGGACTGGACATTACTGTTCCAAAAAATTCTCTTAAACCGGTTCCAATTTTTCTTGTGCCGGGCTGGGTGAACAATGAGAAACTTGTCCTGAAAAGGGGATATGGATTGGCTAATTTTGATCCCTGTGAAGTTCAACCGGATAAACAAGACAGCGCTTTTGAAAATAGCATTCGTAAATATTTTGCTAAGCCGGATCAAAAAGAGCCCGGGCTTGATGAATGGGGCGCTATTGGTGTTTGGGCTTGGGCAGCAAGTCGTGCAATGGATTACCTTGTAACCGATCACGGTATTGATTCGAACAAAGTGTGTATAATGGGCTTATCGCGATTTGGTAAAGCGGCTATGTGGGCAGGGGCTCAGGACGAAAGATTTGTAATGGTGTTCTCATGTGAATCCGGCTGTGGCGGCGCTGTTATTGTCCGGCGGGGATTTGGTGAAACTGTCAGAGCAATAAATAATACTTTCCCTTACTGGTTTTGTGAGAATTTTAAAAGCTACAACGAGCGTGTAAATGATTTACCTGTTGATTGGCATATGCTCGTCGCTTTGATCGCGCCCAGGCCTGTATATATTTCCACTGCTGAGGAAGACTACTGGGGCGACCAGCGCGGATCTTTTTTAGCCGCTAAATTAGCTGAACCGGTTTATAATTTATTCAATGAAAAAGGTTTGGGCGTTAATAAGATGCCTCCAGTCGAAAAGCCTGTCGGCGATTTCATAGGATTTCATCTTAGAAAAGGCACACATGGTTTAAATGAATATGATTGGGAACAATTTCTTAATTTTGCCGATCGCCATTTCGGAAAGCTAAAATAAAGCCGGCTTTTATAAAATAATCAGGGTAAGCCCTGTCCGCCGCCAGGCGGATTTGTAGTAAAACTCAGAGACATTCAATGTTGGAAGCAAGCCTGGGAATTCGAACAAGATTCAGTTATCCGGAGATTCCGGATAGCTGCCACAGATGCTAAATAAAATATATAAAAACATTACCATGAAATAAAACCTCCGGGGTTTTGTCTCAACCTCGGAGGTTTATCCGCATTAAGTGTAATAATTATAGTACATAATAAATGCAGGCAAATTGTAATCTTCCACCTGTACCTAATCCCGCGAGGGATGACATTATTATAGCAGGCAGGCATACCATCCTTATTGGGGTTAAGAAAAAATACATTTATATTTAACGATATTAAATAATAGGTGAGTGCAATTTAAAAATTGTATAACTGAGAGACCTGCACTATGAAAATAAATGACACAAAATCAAAAACTGTAATTAGTAAAAATGTTAATGCGGTTATTATTCTAATGATTATAAGTGCGCTGCTTGTAAGACCGGTTAAGGCGCAAAATATAAGTTTGCAAGAAAGCAATCATGAACTGTTTGCATTATCTAACCTTGCGGGTTTAGTCCGGGCGGAAACTAAGGACAATCCAACGAATTGGATCGAACTGGGCAAATCTTGGCGCGATATCGACGGGAACGTGATCGAAGCGCATGGCGGAGGAATCCTGCAGGTGGGGGATACTTATTTTTGGTACGGCGAAAACCATAGGCTTGGTTTCGGTAACCAAACCGGAATCTCCTGTTATTCTTCTAAGGATTTGTACCATTGGGAAAATGAAGGTATCGTCCTTCCCAAAGTGTCAATGCCTGATATGTTCCGTGATTCCGGCGTTGTTGAACGCCCTAAAGTGCTTTTTAATGCCGGAACCGGGAAATACGTAATGTGGATGCACCTCGATGCCGGCAATTACACCTATGCTTGTGCCGGAGTAGCGGTCGCAGATAACCCAAACGGCAAGTTCCGTTTCTTACGCGCTTTCCGTCCTATCACATTCGACTACGGGGAAAGAATGAACAATCCCCGGTTAAAGCGATTTGCCGAAAAAGAAAAAGGGAATACATATAGAGATATGACTTTGTTTCAGGATGACGACGGCAAAGCCTATACAATCTACTCGGCAGAGGATAACGCAAGCATATATATTTCTCTTCTAAACCAAGATTATACCGACGTCGCCAAACCAAGCATCATCGGGAAAACATGGACAATAGCAATCCCGAACCGGTTTCGGGAGGCGCCCGCCGTTTGTAAGTCCAATGGGAAATACTATCTTTTCACTTCTGCGACTACAGGCTGGGCGTCCAACGCGGCTTCTTATGCCATCGCCGACAGCATCCTCGGACATTGGGAAATAATCGGCAACCCATGCTCCGGAGCGGGTTCGGAGTTTACATTTCAATCACAAAGCGCTTTTATTCTTCCCGCACCGGGAAAAAACGACGGCTCGTTTATTTTCATGGCAGACTGGTGGAACTCTTCTGCTCTGAATAAATCCACTTACATCTGGCTCCCCTTCAAAATCGGTCGGTATGGCGAAGTTGTGATCGAGAATTACGATAAATGGAGCCTTGGAATATTCGACGCCAATCCTTCATCGCTTGCGGCGCCGGTTGTCCGCTTAGCGGACAGTAAGGACAAACATATTATTAAATGGAACCCTGTGGCAAGTGCGGCAGGTTACCGGATTTTTAAAAACGGCAAATTAAATGGGTTCTCTTGCTCGACGGAATATGAAGTTTCGGGATTGGTTCCCGGGACGAATAACCTCTTTTCGGTTGTCGCATGTAATATTAATGGCGTAACTTCACACGCATCAAATTTAGTCGGGATTCGCAACGGTGAAGCGCACAACATTTTATTGAGTGATGTAGCTGAGGAAAATTATACTCAAGGATGGGGTGTTCTGACGATTGATCATACAGATAATGGGGGACCCATCGTTATTGCCGGGAGAATATTTAAGCGGGGAATAGGCACACACGCCAACAGTGAGATTTTATATAATCTGGGTGGTCTTTATAAACAGTTTACGTCGTGGATCGGTCGCAATACCGAAATGCCGGATGGCAAGGTGCAGTTTCGCGTTTACGGCGATGGCAGGCTGTTATATTTGGGCAGTATGATGACAGGCAGGACCCCGGCGCAGTATATTGAAATTCCGGTCTCCGGTGTCTTTGAATTAAAGCTGGTCGTAACCGACGGTGGAGACGGTGACGCCTATGATGACGCAAGCTGGGCTGAGGCCTGCGCTTCGTATTAAGTAACCTATAAGTTTTTCATATGCTTTAATGCTTAATTCAAATCTCCCTATGTTTACGGAGATTTAATATTATTCAGAATGAGGATATCTTAATGAAAAAAATATTTGCCCTATTCTTTCTTTACCTGCTCTTTGTTTGTACTATTCAGGCACAAAGCCTTGACAATACTTCATATTGGAAAATATTCGATAGTAATTCAATTATATGGGATGTAAAATCAGAAACTCATTTTCCTCATGGAGACAACATTGAAATGAGCGGGTTGAAGATTTCGTTTATAGTGAACTATAATATTGATAAGGAGAAAAATTTAACAATTAACAGAAAAATAATCTGGCCGATGCTGCGCCGGAATATTGAAAAAAATGAACCTCAAGAAAATCAATTTAGAGCATATCTTGTTAGGTATTATGATGATAGTATTCTTCCAAAAATAGAGGTGAATGGCAAGGAGGTTTTATTAAATAAAGTCGATTCAATTAAAATAGACGGCACTATAAGTTTTATTCACAATATGCCAAACGGTTTAAGAATAACAAGAATATTATTCCCATCCCGTGATAAAGAATTAGCTTTAGAAAAATGGGTGCTTGAGAATAAATCGAAAGATCCCTTCAGTATTAGTGTGAAGCCTATAAAAACTGTTGAAGAAATCACAGGTTACTACGGCAAGTATGTAATTGAAAACAGGTCGGACGAAATCAAAAAGGCTAACTTGAATTTCGGAAAATCTCTGTCACTAGGAATTTACTTCACGGCAAGAAAAGCTACGGCTCCTGAATTCGAATTAAACGCTAAAAAAGAGCTTGCCTCGCGTGAAGCTTATTTGGAATTGATCAGGAATAATCTTGTACTTGAAACTCCGGACAAAGAAATGAATCTGGCATTTTTATTTGCAAAAACGCGTACTGCCGAAAGTGTGTTCAAAACAAAAATCGGATTGGTTCACTCACCCGGAGGAAATCAATATTATGGAGGCATCTGGGCAAATGATCAAATCGAATACTCCGCGCCGTTTTTACCGCTTCTTGGATATCAAACTGTAAATGAAGCTGAAATCAATGCATTAAGAATTTTCGATGAAAGCAGAACATCCGACTATTCTCCTATATATTCATCTCATGAAATGGAGGGTGATCTAACATGCTGCGGCAAAGACAGGGGTGATGCTGCTATGCTGGCATACGGTAGCTCGAGATTTCTTATGGAACTGGGGGATAAGAAAATTGCTGAACATTATTGGCCTTCTATTGAATGGTATCTTGAGTATTGTTACAGAAAAACTACAAAAGACGGTGTTATATCTTCCACGTCGGATGAATTAGAAGGCCGCTTGGGTAATACCAGCACGGCAAATCTTTCAACTTCCTGTATAACATATGGAGCATTAAATGCAGCCGCCGATTTAGGACAGTCACTTAAAAAGAATGGTCAATTAATAGAAACATATAGAAACCGTGCAGAAGAATTAAGGTTATCAATTGAGAAATATTTTGGAAGAACAGTTGATGGAATAAATGCATATAGATATTATGATGGCAGCACCGGGTTTAGAAACTGGGAATGCATGCCCTTGGTCGTCGATATAGATGAACGGAAGGACGGAGTAATAAAAGCATTATACACTAAGTTGTGGATGCCGCAAGGAATTTTGACTCAGAGTGGAGATTCCACATTTTGGGATCACGGTACAGAATATTCACTAATGGGAACGTTTAAGTGTGGTGAACCAGATACAGCTTTTAAATATCTTAAAATTTATACATCCAATCGATTATTGGGTTCACATGTTCCATATGCAATTGAAGCATGGCCGGAGGGGGGAGAAGCACATTTAGCCGCAGAGAGCGCCTTGTATGGGCGTATTTTTACCGAAGGAGTCTTTGGAATAACTCCTACAGGATTAAATTCGTTTTTGTGTAAACCATCGATGCCAAAAGATTGGAATAAAATAACACTTAAAAAAATTCATGCGTTTAATCGTGTGTTCGATTTAGATGTAAGCAGAATTGGTGAGAAATATATAATTCAAGTGCTTCAAGAAGGGAAAAAAATAAATGAACAGGTAATACCCGTAGGAGAATCAGCTAAAATTATATTCGGTAATAACTAATAAATATTAATATAATAGAGAAATATCGCCATGAGAAAAATATCTATCCTTTTATTCGTTTGTGTTATTGTGTGCAGCCAATACGGTAATGGTCAAAACCGGATAAAAGAAATCCGTCATTTAGTTCAATTTGTTGATAATCGAATAGGAGTAATTGATAACAGAGGCAGCAATTGTGTAATAGGCCCTCAAGTCCCGTTCGGAACAATCAATCCTTCGCCGGAGACGCCTGAAGGAGGACAAAGCGGCTACACTCCGGGAAAACCCGTCAGAGGATTCGCTCAGATACATGTAAGCGGAACAGGATGGGGGAAGTATGGACATTTTCTCGTCAGCCCTCAGGTTGGACTCCATACCCCCGAAGGAGATCATGACTCCCCGATTTCCGATGAACTTGCAACTGCTTCCTANNGCGGCGATATACCGGTTTACATTTCCCAAAACCGACAGTGCTTATGTATTATTAGATGTAACCCATAGTCTTGCCCGTGATATCATAACTTCTATGGGCGGAACTGTTTATTCGAATAAGGTGACAATTGATACCGCCTCAAAAGATAAAGTGTGCGGAATGATAAGATTCGAAGGCGGTTTCGGAGAGGGAGTTTATCAGTTATACTTCTGCGCTCTTTTTTCACAGAGAGCCGGTTCAATAGGTGTGTGGAAAAATGAAAATTTGCTTTTCAATTCAACTTCAGCTGAACTTGCCGATGGAAATGACAGAATCGGAGCATTTCTGAAATTTGATAGCCGCAACGGAAATACAATACAAATGAAAATTGCGATTTCATTTAAGAGCGTTGAAAAAGCGGAAAGTTATCTGCTTGCGGAAATCCCTGATTGGAATTTTATTGCGGTTAAAAAAACTGGCGAATCGATTTGGGATACTGCTCTGAGCAGTATCCTGCTTGAAGGCGCCAGTGAAAAACAAAACAAAATATTTTATACCGCAATGTATCACAGCATGCTTATGCCGCGAAATAAGACAGGCGATTTTGAAGGATGGCAGGACAATGAATCCATTTGGGATGATCTGTATACCGTCTGGGATTCATGGCGTACCCTTTACCCGTTAATGGTACTTATTAATCCCGATATGATTAGAGATAATGTCGCATCTTTTATTAACAGATTCAAACACAACAATTATGTAAAAGACGCTTTTATTGCGGGAATAGATATGTTTGCCGAACAAGGCGGTAATAATGTTGACAATGTGATAGCAGATGCTATTTTGAAGGAAGTACCGGGTATTGATGTTAATGAAGCATACAAGATATTGAAGTACGACGCCGATACCGAACGGAATGGATGGCAGGGATGGTCAAATAAAGAACCATACAATACATTAAACGGAGCTTACAAAAAAACGGGATGGATACCTGCATCGGTTATGTCATGTTCGAGGACGCTTGAATATGCCTACAATGATTTTTGCATCGCTTCAGTTGCAAAAAAACTCGGATTGAATGACGACTATAAAAAGTATCTGAAACGGTCAAAATTATGGGTAAATCTTTGGAATCCTGAATTGGAAAGCAAAGGTTTCAAAGGTTTTATATGCCCTAAAGATGAAAATGGGAACTGGGTTCCCATTGACCCTGCATATTTCTGGGGTTCGTGGAAAAATTATTTTTATGAGGGAAATTCATGGACTTATTCGCTTTTCGTGCCTCATCAGGCGAAAAAATTAATCAAGTTAAACGGCGGCAATGATCAATTTGCAAAGAAGCTCGATTTCGCATTCCGGAATAATCTGATTGAACTTGATAATGAACCCTCATTTCTCGCAGTACGGTTGTTTGACATAGCAGGTCGTCCGGATCTGAATTGTTACTGGGTCAATAATATTATGAATAATCTTTTTGATGAGACAGGCGTTCCCGGCAACGATGATAGCGGTGCGATGTCTACTTGGTATATATTTTCCGCCATGGGATTCTTCCCGTTTGCCGGTCAGGAGACTTATTATATAAATGCGCCTTTCTGCAAAAAAATTATTATGCAGCGTCCCGGCGGTAAAGACATCATTATTGAAACCCCAAATGCCTCGGGAAAAAATATTTATGTGAAATCATTTTCTATAAACGGTAAAAAATATAAGAAACCGTTTTTTAGTCACGGTGATATTGTCAACGGCGCAATTTTAAAATTTGATGTAACCGCTCAGCCGGTTCCACTACTATATTACTAACTGAACTTTCGCAAAATTGTACAGCGAAACGCTGTTTCGCCAATTAAAATTTAAGTTGAAATGTATTTTTTTATGGATGGAGTAAAAATGAATAAAATATTATTTATAATTCTAAGCTTATTTATAACAACTATCGCTAAACCCGAACCTGAATTTGCCGGAAATATTCAATCGCATCAGCTATTTAATAACCATGTCGAATTCATTCTTACCAATGCCAGATTAAATATTTATGTAATTAAGGATAACATAATTCAATTCCGTTATACCAATAAACCGGAGTTTTCTTCGGCGCCTTCTTATGCTGTTGTATATGATGGGAAACAAAATGCGAACTTTACAATGGAAGATAAAGGAAATCATTTCCTGCTCTCAACTGCAGAACTTAATGTTGAAATATCAAAATCCCCTTGCCGTGTTTCGATCTTTGATAAAGAAAATAATCTGATTAATGAAGATGAAAATAGCTTCGGTGCTGGTTTCGACAACAGCGAAGTAAGATGTTATAAAAAATTATTTGACGACGAAAAGTTTTTTGGCCTCGGGGAGAAAACCGGGAAGTTGAATAAATCAGGTGTACAGTATACAATGTGGAATACCGACCACCATTATGATGTAGAATCCGACCCGCTCTATGTCTCAATTCCTTTCTTTATAGGAGAAAGGAATAAAAAAGCTTACGGTATCTTCTTTGATAATACATACAAATCCTACTTTAATTTTGGGGCAAGCAACAACAGGTTTTATTGGTTCGGCGCTGAA
>PLNZ01000160.1 GCA_003142915.1 Ignavibacteriales bacterium
GAGAAATAAAGCCAATAATATGTTGGTTATCATTATTCCCCGAATTAAATCTTTCCTCCTAGCGGCGGACAAGCTTCGGGGTTACTTAATAAAATTTGAATAATTGCGTAACGTGAATAAGTTCAGTAAAGTAATTTAAAAAAAGAAATAATTATCGTCATAATAAAAAAAAAAGCCCGGCTTAACCGGGCTTAATAATGTTTAATTAGTTTTTATCGCCGCCAGCATCCTTGTGATCTCCTTTACCGCCGTCAAAACCTTTGTGATCTCCTTTGCCGTTGAAACCCTTATGATCGTCTCTACCGCAGCCAAAACCCTCGTGACCTCCTCCGCCCCACCTGTGCATACCATGAGCGTTTTCTTTCCAAATTTTTTGCTGTTCGGGAGTAAATACCTGGTAAACATCAAAAAGATGATTTGCAACTGCCAACGAGATAGCATCTTTACTGCCGTTCACTTTTCCTACAACTGCAATTACTTCATCCCTGTTAAGGTTATCTTTAGATTTTAACGCCTCAAGATCAATTTTATTCTTCTTGAGATCAGCGCGTAAATCAACCATATTCTTTTGAAAAGCGGTTTTCAATTCCTTAATCTTAGTTTTCTGCTGATCGGTTAAGTTCAATTTTTTAGTCATTTCATTTTTATGCTGAACCATGCCTTTACCGGGTTCATGTCCCTTTTCAGGTCCTTTTTGCTGGGCATTACTTATACCAACTGTGCAAAAGGTTAAGAGCATTACAGATATAATCGATACGACCAATGTTTTCATTACTTTTTCCTTAAAATTAATAGTTTTGCTCTTTTGACATACACTTCTTAACTTTGGTTTAAACGATTAGGAAGTTAAACTATTTAACACTTGATAGTGTCAAATTGTAAAGATTAAGAGAAGATGGCGGACCCAAGCAGTGATTTTGATCTCATAAATAGTTTTATAGGCGGCGATGAAAGCGCATTTAATAAAATTGTTTTGAAATATCAGCAGAAAATTTATTGGCATGCCAGAAGAATGACAGGGAATCATCTGGATGCCGATGAAGTTGCTCAGGAAGTCCTAATGGTTCTTTATGAAAAGCTGAAAAATTTTCAATTTAAATCTTCTCTTTATACCTGGATATTCAGAATTACTGCTACAAGAAGCATAAATTTTCTCAGGAAAAAGAACTTAAAGCAGTTTTTCTCTTTTGAAGATCAGGAAGCTAAAGGTTTAAGCAGCAGAGAAGATATTGTAAGAGATATTGAGACTAAAGAAAGATTGGCAAAGCTTGAGAAGGTTCTGCAAAAAATACCTGTAAAGCAAAGAGAGGTATTTATTATGAGAAATTTTGACGAGCTTGGTTATGAAGAAATTTCGGAAATAACTGGAAAAAGCATTGGGGGTTTAAAAGCAAATTATTTCCATGCAATGAAAAAGATTATGGAGCTAATGAAAGAAAATGAAAATGAACAATAAAATTATCCTCTATCTCGACGGTCAAATGAACGGTGAAGAAAAAGCGGCATTTGAAAAGGAACTCGACGGGTCTCAGGCATTGAGTAATGAATTAAAGAGGTTGAAAGAATTTAATACCGGAATAAGTGAATTAAAAAATATTCCTGCCCAGGAGGATTATTTTGTTCAAATGATTCCTAAATTCAGAAGTAAACATGAACAAAAAAGGAAATTCAGTCTATTCCCCGGTATTGCATACAGCGTTACAACTGCAACTGCGGTAATAATTGTAATGTTGTTCGTTATGAATAAAAATGTAAAGAATGAAGCTCAACCTTTTCAAAATAACGAGGAAACTCAACAAGTAGTAAATATTGAACCAACGCTGGATGCAGGTTCTTTATCCGACCAATTCGGCTTTATAGATATGAGCCGGGAAGAAATTGCAAATTCTGATTCGCTGTTAAATTACATGCTTGTCCGTGAGCTGGACCTAACGCCGCAAAGTTTAAGTGATATATCGCCGGTTGATAATAATACTACTGATATCCAAACCATACTTCAGGGTGTTAATGATAAGGAAGCCGACGCAATTTATAATGAAATTTTACATAAGAAAATTTTATAATAGGGAATATTATGAAAAGAATAGTTGCTGCCGTTTCATTTTTTTTAATTGCAGCGCTTGCTGTCAATGCCCAGGATATGAGGCATGCAGAAGCGGGACCTCTGAAAAAAATTGAAGAGCTGGAAAAGGTTAAGCTCATCGAAACTCTCGGTATGGACGAGCAGACTACCTTGAAATTTTTTGCAAGAAGGACAAAATACAGGGAAGAGCAGACGCAGCTTATTAAGAGTTCAATGACATTGCTTGATCAGGTATCCGATTTCACAAAAAAGGATGACGGTAAGAATGATGAAGAACTTAAAAAAATGATAAACCAATACCAGGATCTTGAAAATAAAATTCTTAAAAGGAAGCAGGATTTTTATAACTCTTTAAGCGATATTTTAAGTTACAAGCAGATTGCTAAAGTTCTGGTATTTGAGAGGAAATTTAGAGAAGAGATCCGTTCGGCGCTATTTCAGGAAAGACGAAAAGGGAAACAGTAAAATTTTATTGGATTTTCCGCGTATTTTATGAGAAAAATTTAGCTTAGGGGTTGATTTTCAAGTCTTACAAAACTATCTTTTTATTGTAATTTTTGCGGAAGTGGTGAAATTGGTATACACGCTACTTTGAGGGGGTAGTGCCTTAACTGGTGTACGGGTTCAAGTCCCGTCTTCCGCACTAATAGTAATTAAAAACCCCTGCTTAGGCAGGGGTTTTTACTTTTAAAGTATAAAAAGAATCTGATTTAGAATAGCATCACAATATTTACTGTAAGAGCCCTGACTATCTCTTCGCCTTGCCTGCCGGTTAAGTTGTACAAATTATACTTGGCGCTTACATCAAAATCTATTTTGGGAAGAAACGTAATTTCTGCGCCGATTCCGATAGCCCCGCCTAAATTGGTGTGGCTTAGCTGAACATATGAACCGGTTCCAATATCTAATTCCAATTGACTAAAGCTGTTACAGGATAGATCTGCCAATATATAAGGCTTTATAAACGGCAAAGGGAATATAAAATATTCACCTTCCGCACCAAAAGAAAGTATATACAATGAAGTGTTAATTGAAGTATCATTATAAGTACCGCCGCCTCTAAGTATATGGTAATCTAAAAATACTGCAGGAATTACAGGCGCAAGGGGGATGTTAAACTTTGCCATAATTGTAAAATGGTAATTATCGGAAAAGCCAAAATCAGCATTTGTCACGCTGCCTTTATATAAGCTTGGTGCGGTTATATCCGTAAGCCCGCCTCCAAGTCCCAATTGTACTAACTGCGCAAATGATACGGAACTGAATATTATAAATAGGAATAATCCGGAAATAAATATTATTGATTTTCTCATTTTTGTCCCTTTAGGTTACTTTTTTTTATGACACATAATCCAAACTTACTATCTGAAAAATACATTTTCTTCTTTTAAGAAAAAAGATTGAACAGTGGGTACAAAATAGTTCCTTTACCGGAACGATGGGTTCTGTTTTAGGTGCTTTTATAATTCCCGTTTCATCTGTAAATTTCTTGGGTGAAAATTATTTTTATTGGATTTTCCCGGTTGCAATTTCCGGATTATCAGGAAGTTTAACCGATAGTTTGCCGGGGGCATCTATTCAAGCGCAATTTTATTGCAGTATCTGTGGTAAAATTAGGGAGCATAAAATCCATTGTAATAAGACAATATCAATTAAAAAAGGTTTTTGTTGGGTTAATAATGATACGGTTAATTTCTTCCTGTGCCGGTGATATTTTTATTTTCGTCGTTAAAATCTGTTTATAGGTAAAAATGAAAAAACTACTTTTATTCTTAAGCGTCATTTTTATTTTTAATACAAGTACGTTTTTAGCGCAAACAACCTCCCAAATATACAGCGCTGCCATGCAGGCTTACCAGGCGCATGAATATGCAACGGCAAAAAATTATTTCAGTGAATTTTTTTCAAGTTATAAGCTTACCGACGGTATCTATTCAACAGCTAAATATTATGAAGCCGATGCCCTGATGGACTTAGGCGAGAATATTGCAGCTGCAGTTGAGTTTGAGTATCTTGTAAATCATTTCAGGTATTCCAATTTCCGTGATGAAGCTCTATATAAACTCGGATTGATTTATTTTGGATCTGCCGAATATGAAAAAAGCCGGGAACGCTTTAAACCATTATTGGAGGAATATCCCGGCAGCAATCTTGACGGCAATGCATTGTACTGGATAGGCGAGTCTTATTCAAAAGAGAACAAACTTGACGATGCAATAACGTTTTTAAAGGATGCCATTGCAAACCAGCAGAATAATAAATTTGTCGATTATGCAATCTATAACCTTGCGTCTATATATGAGGAGACGGGAGATTATAAAAATGCAGTAAAGTATTATGATAATTTACTTTCATACCACAATGACAGCCCTTTAGCAGGCACCGCACATATAAGAATCGGAGTATGCTACTTCAAGCTGAAAGAATATGATTCATCAGTTCTTGAATTAAATAATCCCGTGCTTAGAGAGCTGCCTGATAGTGTTTATTCGGAGAGCTTATATCTTTTAGCTAATTCTTATTATCGCTTAAAAGATTATGCTAATGCACAAAAAGCATACATGGAAATAATTACGAGGTACCCCGATGCGGCTCAAACCAGGTATACAAAATACGGGCTCGCCTGGACGTTTTTTCAACAGAAAAAGTATAACGATGCATACAATGTCTTCAATAATTTATCAGGAATAGAAGACAGCATATCGGTGAAATCATTTTACTGGAAAGCTGAATCAAAAAGATATGCGGGGCAGGAATTGGAAGCGTTTAAACTGTATCAGGAGTTTCTAAAAAAATATCCCGACAGTGAATTGATGAGAGGAGTTGAGTATCAGCTTGGCGTTCTTTATTTCAATACAAAGAAATTTGATCTTGCCGAAAAATACCTCAATAACGCAATTAACTCTCCTGAAAATGATGTAAAAGCTAAAGCGTATACTCTTATTGGAGAGATACAACTGGAAACGAAGAAATTTGATTCGGCGGAAGTATATTTTAATACTGCGCTAAACACTCCCGGAATTACAAATGATTTGATAAACAGGGCGACTCTTGGTCTTGGCGTTTCCAATTATTATTTAAAAAAGTACAATGATGCAATTGGTAATCTTACGAATCTGAATTCCAAGGACCCGAATTTTGAAAAGGATAAGGTGAATTTTTATCTGGCTGAATGTTATTATGCAAAGGGCGATTTGAAAAATGCTATACCAAGGTATAGCCAGGTAAGCACGAATGATGATGAACTTGGGAGTTTGGCTTTATACGGCAAAGCATACTGCTATTTTAATCAAAGGGAATATGAAAGCGCTGCTAAGGCTTTTTCGGATTTTATAAGAAAGTATCCTGATAATTCAAGAAAATTAGATGCGGATTTAAGACTTGCAGACAGTTATTACGCAAGTAAAAACTTTGCCGCTTCAAGCAGTATTTATCAGGATTTATTCAAATTCAACAATCAGGAATTGAACAGTCCTTATGCTTATTACCAGTATGCGCAAGCGCTTTATAAATCGGGTAAAACTCAGGATGCAATTGACAAGTTCAGAGCTTTACAGCAAACATATCCTAATTCGGAGTATGCCGACAAATCTTTATATCTTACCGGGTGGATATATTTCCAGCAGGGGAATTACTATTCGGCAATTTACAGCTACAGGGATGTTCTAAATAAATATTCCAACACTTCTACTACATCCTTGATTTATTATTCAATAGGGGACTGCTATTATAATCTCGGTAATTATGATTCTGCAATAGTAAATTATCAAACGGTTTTATCTGCCTACCCGGCGTCTTCGCATGTTTATGATGCAGCAAACGGCATACAGGATTGTTATGTTGTGCAGGGGCATCCTGAAAAAGCGATTAATTTCATCCGGCAGTATATTCAGCAAAATCCCGCTTCAAATTTTGCAGATCAAATGTATTATAAGGTAGGCGATATTTATTATAGCGATCATAATTATAAAAGCGCTTCCGCAAGCTATAAAGATTTTATTACGTATTTTCCTAAGAGTAAACTTGTGCCGCAAGCTTATTACTGGATAGGGAAAAGCGTAGAGAACCTGAACCAGTACCCGGAAGCTCTTTTCAATTTTAACTTAATATTTAACTCATACCCGGAAAGTGAATTTGCACCTGCCGCTGTAATAGAGGACGGAAATATTTATAATAATCAGAAGAACTATGATGCGGCGTTAAATATATACGATAAAGCATTAAGCTCGCTTCCGGATACAAAGAGGTTCCCGGAAATTCTTTTTAACAAGGGGATGACACTGGTAAACAAAAAGAGCAACGACGAAGCGGAAAATGTTTTTACCGATGTCATTCAAAAATACAGCGGAACTATATTTGCTGAAAAATCAAAATTAGAGCTTGGAATTATTGCTCTTGACGGCAAACAGTATGAAGCCGCTAACCCTTATTTTCAGGATTTGGCGGAAAACAGGACAGATGAAATAGGAGCGCAGGCACAATATTATTATGGAGTCTCATTATTTAATCAGAATAATATTAATGACGCAATAACTGCTTTTGTCAGGGTTGGGACAAGCTTTCCCGCTTATGATGAATGGGTTACATGGTCCTGCCTAAAATTAGGCGATTGTTATTCCAAATTAAAAGATAATCAACGGGCAAAAGAAATGTACAGGGTAGTCCTTTCAAAACACAAGAATGATGATTACGGCAAAGAAGCAAAAGCTAAATTGAGAGGGGTACGATGATAAGAAAAATTTTAACAACCTTATTACTTCTTATTTGTCCATACATAGCAGCTCAGGAATCCGATGTTGAACTGCCTGATTTTGTTATTACAGGAAAAGATATTGTGAATATTGGAAAGACTGAAAAAATTCCGCCGGATTTTATTTCAACAATTTCGGAGATTTTCTTAAAACCCGTTTTCCCGACCGAGAACCTTCAAATGAAAGAAGTGAATACACCTATTAAAGGTTCAGGTGCACTGGCAGACAGCCTTAATTATTTAACAGGCAGTCTTAATGCAGGGCTTGGCTCTTACTCTTTACCTAAAGCCGATCTAAATTTTTCATCACCTTTTACTAATGGTATATTTGAAGGATTTGCAGCCGTCGATAACACAAGAGCTTATGTTGAAAACAGCGACCGATATTTAATAAACGGCGGTGCAAGCTTATCTTTATATACAGATGACGATGCTTCTTTTTTACCGGGCACACAATTTAAATTTAACGGAGAATATAATACTTCGGCATTTAAATTTTTCGCTTCAGATAATCCTTCTTTTAAGCGTATTTTGAATAACGGAAACGCATATTTCGGGATGGATAACCTGATGGGGAAATATTTTATCTTCTCGGCTAAGCTGTCCGATGATAATTTAGATCTAAAAAATGAAAGCTTCACGGAAAATATTTTCGATATAAGCGGCTTTGCACAATTGACCCTGCCGGCATTTGACCTTGGTGTAGAAGCGAATTACAAAAAACAAATTTTAACAAATGATTATATGTCCGGTAACAAAATCAATTTTTTATCTACCAGACCGACTATGGGAATAAGTCTTTCCCCATTGGTTAATATTACTTTGGGGTTTAATTATCAGCACTCCGATAGTAATAACTTCTTTTCTCCTTATGCTTCTATGTCAATTTATTTTAGTAAAGGGTTATCTCTTTACGGTGAATACTCTCCGCAGGCCGAATTTTGGGGCGGGGAGCATTTCCTGCAGTCAAATGATTATTTTATAGCTGAAAGATTTTCGAATATATTCTTTAAGAAAAATACGGCATTTTCCGCTGCATTAAAATATGAGTACTATACTTATGTGGAAATAAACGGCGGAATTAAATATTATAAATCCGATAACCAGCCGTACTTTTTCGATACCACAGCAGGCATGTTTGATCTTGCAACTATTGAAGCGAAAAGCTATACGGCATTTGTAAATCTTCTTTTCCATCCCGGTCCCGGAGGCATATTTTATGCAACAGCAGAAGCCAATAATACAAAAGATAATAACGGAAATACCGTTCCATATTTTCCTGCGGCAAAAGTTACATTTAACTACGGGTATAATTTTACAAACAATTTGGAAACAGAGACGAATTTAACATATTTGTCAGGTATTCATACTGCTATAAATAGTGAAAACACGCTTCGTCCGTATATAAATTTAGGCGTTAAACTTGGTTACCAGCTTTTCCCGGATTTTTATTTAACATTTAAAATTTCTAACTTAATTAATCACAATAATTATATATGGCAGGGATATAAAGAATTACCGATGGATTTAACTGCCGGGTTAAATTACAGATGGTAGGTGAAAATCTGTATTTTCTGAATTATCTTTATACGTTTGAAATGCAGGTTTTTGTTTACTTGTATACCGGTGGTCGGATAATATCTATTAAGGAAAGAAATAAGAAATGACCAAAGCAGAACTGATAAGGAAAATTGTTAAGCTCAGCGGTATTCCCGATTCAGAGGCAAAAGTTTTTTTTGAAATATTCCTTCAAAAAACGTCGGGGATGCTTAGACCCGGACAAGCGGTTAAGTTAAAGAATTTTGGATATTTTCAGCTAAGACAGGCAATTTTCAAAACCACCTTATCAAAGCCTTCCGGTAAAATAAATCAAATTAATACGGAAGTTATAGTCTTTTCTCCTTTTGATGAGATCGAAGAGGAAGGATTAATCTTTAATATTCCAGCTCTTGTTACGGAGAAATATAATTATATCGATTCCTATTTTAGTTTGAGCATAGGCAAACCGATTATTCCGCTTCAGGGAGTAAAGGATACTGATTATTTCATCATGCCAACCGGCTATGAAATGAAAAAGTTAATTGAATCAAAAGTTGTTAAACTACTGGAAGATGTTGAAATAATAAAAGATTATGCAAAAGATAATGAAATTTTATTTTTAAAGAAGACTTCTTTTAAAGAGGAGCAGGACGAATCCAATTGGAGCATAGGTAAATTAAGTGACGAAACATTAAATGCATCTACAGAAGAGGAAAGTTTTTCCTTACCGGGTGAAACAGCGGAAGGTGTTAATTACAGCAATGTTTCGTGGGATTTCGGCGGAGACCTTTCCCGGCAGATTGAAGAAGAAGCCATAATTGATGCAAGCTCGGAAGCGGCTCCATCGCCGTTGAATGATGAATCGGAGAAGAAAAGCTCATTAGAATGGGATTTCGGCGGACAATTTATTGCCGAAGAAAAAGCTGAAATTGAACAAGAGGAATTTGGCGATGGTAAAGAGATTTCATCTCATAATGAAGATGATAAAAATGATTTTCAAAGGGTAAAAGCAATAACAGCTGAATTTAATTATGATGTCCGGAAATCAGGCGTTGCTAAACCAGAAAATAACCTGGTATGGGATTTCGGCGAATATGACAAAAAAACAAATGATGCAGGTAAATATGAAGGTGAGTCTGTAGTTACTGAAAAATTGGAACTCTCAGATGAATCGGAAATTGAAAATACAATTGATACGGTTTCCGGAGCAGAACAAGGAATATCTCAAAGGAATCCTTCCGAAAAGGATCCTGAAGATATTACACCTTTAACTTCCGGAAGTAAGAATGATGTTCCCCCTAAAAGTGCAATTGATAAAACAAGGACAAGAGAATATTACTATTCAAGAGAAAAATCTTTTCTTCCATTTCTTTTTGCAATGTTTATCATAATTTCAGTAAGCGCCACCGTGTTTATGTATATCAATAAAATCAGCTTGTATGATTTTTCCACAGGGAAATTTCTTAAGTCTTCTAACCAGACCGGTGCAAGTATTATTCCAGCAGTTATTGAACGAAATTTTGATATACCGGTAACATATCCTTACCCAAAAAATTCGATGCAAAACGCTTCCGTTGATGATACTGATTTAAGCGCCGCATTAAATAATAAAAGTACAATGCCCGCAAAACCGGCGTCAAATAAAAATAATACAGCGGTTGTTCCGAATGTGCCGAAAAAACCGGAAATGAATATAAAAACTCAAACTCCCGTAAATGTTAGTAAGACTCCCGTTACAAAAGAGGCATCACAAAAAATAAAGGACAATATCTTTCAGCGCGGGGAAAATTATATAGTGCAGGTTTCTTCATGGCACTCAAAATCATACGCGGATCATGAAGAAACAAAGTTCAGGGCAAAAGGTTATATTCCGCATATAGAACAGGCAGAAATACCGGGGCGCGGCATATGGTTCCGTGTTATGGTTGGTAATTTTAAATCTGCGGCGGAAGCAGAAAAATTTGCTGAAAAGAATAAATAGTGTTTTACTATTATCATTGAAATTGATCTCATATAGTGCAATAGTTAGAAGAATATGTCGACGTTAGTTTCAGGTAGAAATGCAGTCAGAGTAAAATATAACTCAATCAGAAATTTTTCATTCTCTATTTCACTTATATTTCATCTCATCGTATTCGGGTTGTTGTTATTAGTTAAATTTTCGGTTGATTATCCTGAAGAACAGCCGGTAGAAGTGTCATTTGGTAATACGGGAATGCCCGGTTCATCCGGCGCACTGGGAAATCAGCTTGATAATATTGCCCAGCTTGCTAAGCAGAATGACGAAAAAGATAGTAAGGATAAAAGCGAAGAACTTAAAAATACCGGGGTGCCTAAAGCGCTGAACCCTTCGGGCGAAGATGTTATTAATCAGGCTGATAAGAAAAAAGATAAATCCGGAAAGAAAAACAATTCCAACCTGGCAGTTAATTCCAATATAAATGCAGAAGGCAGGGGAAACCAGACAAACGGAACCGGCAGCTTTGGATACGGAATAGACTGGGGCGGGCAGGGGCAGAGAAAAATATACAGTTACTTTGTCCCGGCATATCCTGAAGGCGTTGAAAAAGAAATTGATATAAGATTAAAGTTTACAATAATGCCTGATGGAACAGTTGGCAATATAATACCTTTAATAAAAGCAGATACAAGACTTGAAAGTTCTGCTATTAACTCGCTCAGACAGTGGCGGTTTGAACCTTTAGCACCCGGTCAAAAACAAATAGAACAAGCCGCCGTTATTGTTTTTCCTTACCGGCTTCGCTAATCCCTGCTTCCGGTTGTACAAAAACATCTTTGTAATATATCATAAAAAAGAAAAATTCGCATATTGTAAGAAGTGTCAGGGAAAATGCATCCCTGTCGAAGAATATTCCGAAGCCTTTCGGATCCATTATTAAAGGCGCAATCATTCCCGTAATAGTCCAGCCGACGGAAAAAAGTATTCCGATCAAGCCGACATTTAGCCAGGCAGCGGTAACAGATTCACTTTGCCATTTTTTAGTAAAAATAATTAATGCAAAAAGTAAATGCGCTGAAAAAATTATTGCAGTAATCATAAGGCAGTAGATTTTTTAAATTTTTGTTGTATGTTTATTAAAAAAAGACATACCGGCTAAACCGCCTATCATACCG
>PLNZ01000182.1 GCA_003142915.1 Ignavibacteriales bacterium
GAAATCCTTATAACAAATAGCAACCCACTTAAAATATATATGCAATTTTGTCCTAACCCCATAGGGGTTGAAATTATTGTAGAAAAACTTGCTTCTTAAATGAATTTTTTACTATTTTAACATGAAGTTATTCTACTTATTAAAACTTACTTTATAACATAATAAATAAACTGCCGGTCGCCAGATAATTGCGGACTTGCATGTAATGGCACTTAAAAGTTCTTTTGCTAAAAATCCGATGCTTAACTGAATTTTCTATTTCAATAATCAAATTTTTATGAGCAAAACATTCAAGCAATTAAAGAGAATTATTATCGCTATAATAGGGTTTACTATCCTTTTAATTGGAATAATTTTATTAGTAACTCCCGGTCCCGCAAGTTTAGTTATTCCTGCCGGATTAGCCGTATTAGCTACGGAATTTGTTTGGGCAGAAAATCTTCTAAAGAAAGTTAAATTAAGACTCAAAAAAAGTTATTGGAAATCATTAGTATTATCAAAAGAAATTCCTCCTTCTGAAATTCACACTGAAAGAATCAAGCGCGGCTGGTAAAGAAACTACACCCCCTCTTCATCATCTTTTTAATATTAACCTCCGGGGTTTGGCTTCAACCTCGGTTTAATCTTTCCGGGGTCGAATTCCCCGTAGCTTGCGGCGGAATCCGTTCCGGTGTTTTGATTCCCCGCCCGCTTGCGGCGCGCTAATTCATTTAATATGCAATCAGGCATCGGGGCAATTTGCAGCAGCCGGCTAAGGTTTTCCGGTATAAAATATTTAATTTAACTGTTGAATTAAAATTATCATTATTGCCGGGAAGCATAGTAAATGAAGTATAGCTTACAAAAATTAATACCTGATTTAAGTTCATATTTTATGATAGCATTTATCCTTTTATTTTTCGGCTGTAATAAGATAAAAGAAAAAGGAAATTCTGCATATATTGCTTCTATTCACCAATGGCATCAGGAAAGAATTGAAAAATTAAAAAAAGAGAATGGCTGGCTGAATCTTGCAGGATTATTTTGGTTAAGCGAAGGAAAAAATTCTTTTGGTTCCGACCCTTCCAATAAAATAATATTTCCTAAAGATAAAGCTCCTGCTTTTATCGGAACTATCATACTGAAAGAAGGCAGGGCAAGTATTAAAATCAACAAAGGAATTGATGTTACATCAGATGGCAAACCTGTATCGGAATTGAGCCTTATAAGCGATTCTGCTGGTAATGCAACCATACTTGCTTTAGGATCGCTAAGATGGGTCTTTATTATAAGAAGCGGGAAATACGGAATAAGGTTAAGAGATATTGATGCTCCTTTGCTCAAGGACTTTAAAGGAATTGAAACTTATCCCGTAAATGACGATTGGCGGTTTAATGCCGAATTTGTACCCTGCAATCCTCCGAAAATTATTTCTGTATCTACCATAATTGGAACAATTGAGAAAGACACTGTCTTCGGGACATTGGCTTTTGAAGTTGACGGAAATGAATATAATCTTGATCCCATAGAGGAAGGAAATGAATTCTTTATTATTTTTGCAGATGAAACAAATGGCAGTGCAACCTATGGTGCGGGCAGGTTTCTATATACTTTAAAACCGGACTCTGCCGGCAAAGTTGTTTTAGACTTTAATAAAGCATATAATCCACCTTGTGCATTTACAAAATTCGCAGCGTGTCCGCTTCCTCCGGTGCAAAATTACCTTAAGTTAAAGATTACTGCCGGTGAAAAGACTTTTGGACAAGGTCGCCATTAATTAAAAATATTATGATCCTAAGGAGAAAAAAATAATGAAAAAATTCTCAGAATATTATCAGGATTTCTTTGAATCAACTGAACAAAATTTGCGCGATATGACTGAAAAAACTGCAAATTTATCTACAGAACCTGGTAAATGGTCAAGAAAGGAAATATTAGGGCACCTTATTGATTCTGCAGCAAACAACCATGCAAGATTTGTAACCGGTCAGTTTTCTGATGATCTTCTTTTTACTTCCTATGATCAGAATGCATGGGTGAAAGTGCAAAATTATAAAAATGCTTCATGGGATTCCCTGGTTACACTTTGGGTCACATATAATAAACACATCCTTCATGTGATAGATTCAATCCCGGAGGAAATTTTAACAGAACCAAAGGAGATTCATAATTTTGATGAAATTTGTTATCAACCGGTGCCTGACGATGAACCGGCTACTTTGGAATATTTAATCAATGATTATTTCGATCATATACAGCATCACCTTGAAAGTATTTTCTCTTAATGTGGTTGTTAAACAAATGTCAGCCCTATAAAATCTATGTAATCCCGAAGGGATGAAATACCTGTCCGCCGCTAGGTGGACCTGCCCGCCGCCAGGCGGATTTATAACAAATGGCAGCCCTATAAAATCTATGTCATCTCGAATGGATGAAATACCCGTCCGCCGCCAGGCGGATTTATAACAAATGGCAGCCCTATAAAATCTATGTAATCCCGAAGGGATGAAATAGTAACAAGTAAAATTATCACCCAACAAAACAATCAGAACTCCGATTCATCGGAGGTTATATAGTGCTTCAAAAGATTAAACTGCTGCTGTAACTTTTCTAAAATGAAAGCCGTAAACGGCAAAAGTCATTGCAAGAGAAAATTTCCGCGGATGTTTTATTAAACTTAAAGCCAATAATTTCCAGAAATATTTTTTCCCTTTTTCCATGAATCCTAAACGGTACACAAGTTTAATAAAAGCAATAACTTCATTAAAGCTCGGGAATGTTAACTGGTATGAAGGGATTCTATATTCATTAAGAAATTGCTTTATCTTTTATCAGCCATATTATTTACATTTTACGCTTCAATTATTGGAATATTTCGGCAATAGTATTGTAAAAGAATTGTAAAAAATCTTTCCCCTGATTTGTACTTGTCATTTTATTGAAGGATATTTTAATGTTTGTAATTCTATTTATATGAAAGTATTATTTTTTAGACCGGGGATTATATGAAAAAACGTGGCTCCTTTTTTTATCATATAACAGTTTTTGTTGTTTCTCAGCTTGCGTGGCTGGCGCTTCTGGGAATCTGGATTTACTGGTATGTATCTAACTATATCATTTTTAAAAATGTCGGCGAAAAACTTTCACCGGGAATTATATATAACGGTACTAAAGTTTTCCCTTTTGTCGGTGGAATAGTTTTACTTGTAAGCATTGCATTCGGCATGTCTTTAATTTTTCGCCACTTGAATGTTCAATTGAGATTAAATAAACTTTATGACAATTTCATTGCTAATATTACACATGAGTTAAAATCTCCGCTTTCATCAATCCAGTTGTACCTTGAAACATTGAACTCCCGTCCCGTTCCGGCGGAAAAGCAGAAAGAGTTTATAAACATGATGATGAAAGACGCCGGACGGCTTAAAAACCTTATCAATTCTATTCTGGAAATTTCTGCCCTTGAACAGAAAAAAATTGTACATGATTATCAAATTTACCCCGTCGACCGGTTATTACAAGATTTAATACAAGGGGTAATTGAGCAGTTTAATCTTCCGCAGAATTCAATAAAAATAGAAGGAAGAGTAGACTGTGAATGTATGGTTGATAAAAATGCTATTAAAATAGTGCTTAACAATCTTACCGATAATGCGATTAAATATTCAATAAAACCAATCCGGATTTATATAAAATTAAAAACTCTGTTTTCAAAAGTTGTTATAGACTTTTCCGATAACGGCATTGGAATTCCCTCATCTGAATTAAAAAATATTTTCAGCAAATTCTACCGCATTTACGGCGCTAACATTCCAAATGTTAAAGGAACGGGATTGGGCTTATATTCGGTAAAAGAAATTATCAGGAGTCACGGCGGAAAAATTACTGCATTAAGCGAAGGTATTGATATGGGTTCCACCTTTAGAATTGAACTGCCTGTTTACAATGAATTTATAAGAAAATTCAAGAAGAGTTTCCCGGTGAATATTAAAAAGAAAGAACTAATAGAAAAAACGGAGAATAATATATGAACGGGGAGAATAAAATATTGCTTGTTGAAGATGAAGAAACTCTTGCCGTCGGATTAGAATTTAATCTCACCGAAGAAGGTTATTCGGTTGTCTGGGCAAAGGACGGTAAAATTGCGCTTGATCTTTTTTATGCGCAGGAGTTCGATCTCATTATACTGGATATAATGCTTCCCTATGTAAATGGTTTTGAAGTTGCTAAAAAAGTAAGAGAAAAATCTCCCCAGATGCCTATACTTATACTGTCCGCAAGATCGGGTGTTGAAGACAGGGTAAAAGGTTTGGAATTGGGAGCTGATGATTTCCTGGCTAAGCCTTTTCACTTGCAGGAACTGCTTCTTCGAATTAAAGGTATGTTAAAAAGGAAGATGTGGTATAAAAATGCCGCTTCTATTCAGCCTGCCTATAGTTTTGGAAACAACAAAATTAATTTTGAAAATCTTGAATGTTTTACTAAGGATTCTCAAATAAGACTTACCCAGCAGGAAGCGATGGTTCTAAAATATTTGATAGACAACGAAGGGAAAATTGTTTCCAGGAAAGAATTAATAGAGAATGTTTGGCATATGAATCCTGATATAGAAACCCGGACAGTTGATAATTTTATCGTAAGACTTCGAAAATATTTTGAACCCGATCCGTCGAATCCTGTATACTTCAAAAGTATCAGGGGTACAGGGTATATGTTTAATGCAAAATAGTTACGCATTTATTAAAATTTTATTTATTTGTCCTAACCCCCGCTTCATCGGGGGTGGCATGATTATAGAAAAACGTTCCACCCAATTTCTCCGAACCCCTTTAGGGGTGAAATTATTGTAGAAAAGACAACACCCAAAAAACATCCTGA
>PLNZ01000193.1:0-3095 GCA_003142915.1 Ignavibacteriales bacterium
TCTTTAAATCGGATTTGAGGGAATGAATCAAACTGATAGTTGCTTCTTAATTAATTAAAATTTAAATTAAGCAATAAAGTTTTCTCTGTTTTTATGAGATAAATTTGTTATGCAATATCTTTCAATTAAATTATTTTTTTATTCATTTTATAATAGAAATAAAATAAATATTGAAAGATAAAAAAATTACCGAGTGGAATAAGAAAAAGCAGGGTATTATGTCGATAATTCACATTACACAAAAGATATTTAAAATAACCCCGGCATTTGGCATAGGCATTACTATGTAATAGTGCCGAAATTGACCAAATGCTAACTCCGGCACCTGTCTGCCACTAGGCAAAAGGAAGGACCTGTCCGCCGCTAGGCAGCATGTCCGCCGCTAGGCAGACGGATTTAGGGCGGAGATTGCAAGTTAGACTAAAAATAATGGGCTTTAGCCCAAAAGTCTGATTCAATGTTATGGGCTAAAGTTTAATGTTCTGTTGCCAATAATTACACGATGTAATCATCGTGGCAATATTATTTAAATTTAGAAGAAATTGCTATTATCTCTAGATAGTGGGAAATTGGAAGGCTCACTAATTCGGGACTTTAGTCCCATTTTGCGTAACATGAGTCAATAATTATACCCGCATATTTTTTTATTTAAGAATAGAATAAATATGCTTATGTAACTTACCGTGCGAAGCTGTACTCGGGTGTACAATACCTTTGAGCAAGCCCGTCTCCGGTCTCCGGTTATTGTCATTCAGAATTCATAATTCATCATTCTTCAATCATCAATGGTCTAGGGTCTCCATTTTTCTTATTTGCGCTTTGCTCTCTGCGCCATGCGCTTTGCATTACTTCGTCATTCATCATTCTTCAATCTTCAATCTTCAATCATCAATCGTAAATGGTAAAGGTTTGTACAATATGAAATTAATTATTTACATCTTATATTAGTGAGACAATGAACAGAATAAATAAACAAAAAATAACAAAAATTTTAAAACAGACGCAATATGTTCAGTTTGCTTATTTTTTTGGCTCACGTGTAAAAAATAAAACCAGATTTGGAAGCGATCTCGATATTGCTCTATACTTTGATAAAGAACCTGAATTATTAAATATTGGTGAGCTCGTAATTGAGTTGGAAAAAACTGTTGATTGTAATGTAGATCTGGTTTTATTAAATAATTTGTATGAAAAAAATCCTAAGTTGGCATATTCGGTTATTGCCGAAGGTATTCTATTATTCAGTATTGATGACAAACTGCTGAGTCTGTATAAAAAAATGACTTATCTAAAATACCTGGACTTTAAACCAATCATTGACCTTTTTACCGGGAAGTTGAATGAGAGGATTTCTAATAAAAAATTTGCAGTTATTGGAAGATGAAAACTGATAAACTGAGCCGATTAGAAGAAAATTTAAAAACATTAAGGGTTATAAAAAACAACTATTCACTCAATGATATAATTTCAGATAAAGTTGATGAATGGGGACTTAGGTACGGGCTTTTTGAATCAATACAAATTATCATTGACTTAGCATGTCACATTGTAGCCGAAAAAAATTTAGGAACGCCTAAGAATTATTCGGATTGCATTTCTTTTCTTATTTCAAATAATTATATAAAACATGATTTAGGCAAAAAAATAATACATATGACCGGGCTTAGAAACTTGTTAATTCATGAATATGGAATAATAGATGTTGAAAAACTTTTTGAATATCTCGATTACCTTGATGACATAAATGATTTTATTTATGCTGTTCAAAAAGTAAATCCTACAGACAGTTAGGGAAACAAAGGCGCCGGCGAATAGCCGGATAGGTTTCCGAAGCAGGGGAAAATTAAAGTTTGATAAAAACAATATCGCATATTGTGAAAAGCTGATAGCCGCAGGAGACACAATTACATTTAACGGTGAAATCTACAATTACAAAGAGCTTTCCTCCGGTCTTCGGTTATTGTCATTCATAATTCATCATTCTTAAAGGTTCGTGCAAATTCGTAATCAATTAGTGTAAATTCGTATAACATAAATCGACAATCGTAATGGTTTGTTCTTATTCAATCATCAATCAACAATGGTCAGTGGTTTCCGGTTTCCGTTCTGCCGTTTCCGTTCTCCGGTTATTGTCATTCATAATTCAAAATTCATAATTCATCATTCTTCAATGGTTTAGGGTCTCCATTTTTCTTATTTGCGCTTTGCTCTCTGCGCCATGCGCTTTGCATTACTTCTTCAATCATCAATCGAAAATCTTCAATGGTAAACAATCGTCAATGTTAAAGGTTCATTCTTATTCAATCGACAATCTTCAATCATAAATCTTCAATCATAAAGGTATGTTAAACACAAAAGAAATAGAATTCATAAAAGAAAAATTATCTAAAAAATTCAAACCGGAAAAAGTTATTCTATTTGGCTCCCAGGCACGGATGGATTCGGATAAAAACAGCGACGTTGATTTACTCGTAATTACTAACCCAAACGGCAACAGGAGAAAATTGATGCTTGAGATGGATAGAGCTTTAAAGGGATTAAATTATGCACGGGATATAGTAATTCTCTCGTCCATTGAATTTGAAAAAGATAAAATGATTGCTGGTACAATTGCACGTTATGCGTTTAAGGAAGGCAGAATTATTTATGGTTCCTGGTGAAGAAATAATTCTTAAAGTTAAAAAATGGATTAGTTATGCCGAAGAAGATTTAAGCCTTGCTAAACACAGCCTGGGCTTAGAAAGCA
Source organism: Ignavibacteriales bacterium (assembly GCA_003142915.1). Lineage (GTDB taxonomy): Bacteria > Bacteroidota > Ignavibacteria > Ignavibacteriales > Ignavibacteriaceae > FEN-1297. The sequence goes on from PLNZ01000193.1 coordinate 2,747, forward strand.
ATTGCCCTTTTCGTTTAACAGCTTATCATGCGCAACAATGTGCCGAAAAGTATTTAAAAGCTCTTTTAGTATTTCACCAAATAGATTTTCCTTATACCCATAGCATTACAAGGCTATTGGAAATTTGTTCTGAAATAATAAATATAAATGAATTGACGGAAGCTGAAATTTTAACTCCCTATGCAATTACAACGCGTTATCCGGGAGAGGATGAAGAGGTCACAAAAGAAGAAGCTCTTGAAGCAATCAGAGTTGCTGAATTGGTAAAAGGAAAAATTAGCCTGCAATTAAAGTTAGCCTAAAAGATTTAATCGTATTGTCAATCATCAATCATAAATCGTCAATCAAA
>PLNZ01000193.1:3152-4209 GCA_003142915.1 Ignavibacteriales bacterium
CGGAAGGGATGGCATAGTAACGGGCAGCCATGTCCGCCGCTAGGCAGAAGGATTCGTATTATGAAACTTGTATTATAAGGAGGAAATATTATGGATAAAGAACTATTTGAAAAAGCTTTAAAGATGACCCCAAATGAAAGGTTAGCATTTGCAGAGTTAATTCTTTCAAGCTTAGAACATGAAGAAGATGAGATTAGAAATGCGTGGGTAATGGAAGTTAAAGACCGGATTAATGCTGTAAACGAAGGACGTTCTAAATTATTAGATTTTGAATCTTTATACAATGCAGGTTAAAATACATGAACTTGCAGCTAAAGAATTTAATGAAGCAGTCGAATGGTATGAACTTCAATCAAAAGGTCTTGGTAAACAATTTAAAAAAACTGTAATAGAAAAAATAAATTTAATAAAGAAGAATCCCCATTGGTATTTAGTTGAAGAAAGTAATATATATAAAGCATATATTTCAAAATTTCCTTATAAAATACTTTTTACAATAGAAAATAATGAAACTATAATCATATGGGCTATTGCACATATGCATAGAAAACCCTGGTATTGGCAGTCAAGAATCAGCTAATGGTTACTTCGTGAAATTTGTTTTTCAATCGTCAATCGTCATTCATAAATCGACAATCGTTTCCGGTCTCCTATTATGGACATTCATAATTCAGAATTCAGAATTCATAATTCGCTTTGCTCTCTGCGCCATGCGCTTTGCATTACTTCTTCATTCATCATTCTTCAATCATAAATCGTCAATCAAAAGGTTCATAATTCTTAATCCCAGCGGGATGAAAACCTGTCCGCCGCTAGGCAGCATGTCCGCCGCTAGGCGGAAGGATTTATAAAAAGTATAAACAAAAAGAACAAATAAAATCCCGACTTGTCCGCCGCTAGGCGGAAGGGATGGCATAGTAACGGTCAGCCATGTCCGCCGCTAGACGGAAGGATTTATAACAAAATGAATAAAGAAAAGAAACTAAAATTCCGGAGGGGTTTTGGGTGGAGGGATCGTTTTTGCTATAATAATGTCATCCCTCCGGGATTTAAGAGG
>PLNZ01000422.1 GCA_003142915.1 Ignavibacteriales bacterium
TTGATAATAAAAACGATTTCTACCCCTGCATCAAGAAGATTAAAAGCAATTTTTAATGCTTTCGTTTTTTCACCAATCCCTAATGCATACTGAAGTTCAAAAATAGAAAATTCTTTGGTTGTAGAAGATATTTTCGTAATATCATCATAACTAATTTCTTCTCTATTACCCAAATAATTTTGCATTTTTTGTAGTTGAATCTCTAACAGTGCTTTATGTTCCCCAACAATTTCAATCAATGCTTGGGCATTGTCTGGAGATAATATCATACCCATCTTTTTTGATTTTTTTACTACCCATTCAATTAATTCATCTCCTGTTGCCGAACGGGCTTCGAATAAATATCCATATTCCTTTAATTTTAAATATGGCTCTTTTGAAATATCGGTAATTTTACTCTGTTGAGTAATTACTAAAAGTGTAAAATCCGGTGGATTTTCAATATATGTCTTTAATCCTTTTTTGTCGCTTATTTTATCAAAGTTTTTCAGAATAATTAATTTTTTACCGCCTCCCAATGGAAATGAAAATGCAAGATCAAGAATTTGTGAGAGATTTTGATTTTTCTCAGCATTTATAACTTCTTTGTCAAAATCAGAAAGAATTTGAGGGGCTAGGCTTTTTTCAACAGTTTTAACAGCCAGATCTAAAGAATAATTATCTTCCCCGCAAAAAAAATAGATAGGAAGATATTTTCCTTCAGATAGATATTTGGTCACTTCAACAATTGATTGGATTATCGGTTTTTTTGGCATAGATCCTATTATATATCAGTATATATGTTTCTCAATAATGACTTTCTGCATAACTATTTTTTCAATTGGTCTATCCATTTGACCTGTCTTCACATTTGAAATCGCATAAACTACATCCATCCCTTCTGTTACTTTTCCAAAAATCGTATGTCTTCCGTCAAGATGTGCTGCAGCGGCGGTGGTTATAAAAAATTGGCTTGTATTCGAAGCCGGTCCATTATTAGCCATTGAAACTACTCCGGCTTCATTATGAGTCAGTTTGGAAGAAAATTCATCTTCGAATTCTTTTCCATAGATGCTTCTACCTCCTTCACCGGTTCCTGTTGAATCTCCTGTTTGTATCATAAAATCCTTAATTACACGATGAAAAATCAGACCATCGTAATATCCTTGAACGGCAAGTCCAACAAAATTTTTTACAGTTTTTGGTGCATCTTGATTATATAATTCAATTTCAAATAAACCCAAACTGGTTTCAATTTTTGCTACAAGAATTTCATTGCTTTTCAAAGCAACCAATTTATCTAATGATGTCCCCTTTTTAAATTCATCATTTAGAGAAATAGTTTGATAGTTTTTACCACATGAAATTATACCAAATGTAATAAGTGATACTAATATTACATATTTCAGAATCATTTTCCTTCTCCTTATGGTTGAATAATTCCGAAATTAAGCAACGCAAGAATTAAAATGCCAATAATAATTCTATAGGCAATAAAAACAAATGTTGTATTCTTTTTTAGATAACGAAGTAGCANNTTTATATATTTCAATGATTCATAAAATTCAAGCAATCCGCTTGCTGCAACTGCCGGGATACTCAATAAAAATGAAAATCGTGCGGCAGTTTCTCTAGTAAGTCCAAGAAATAAACCGCCGGTAATTGTCGTTCCGGAGCGGGAAGATCCTGGAATTAATGCAAAACATTGAGCAATTCCTACAAATAATGCGTCATACCATTTAATACTTTTCATTCCCCGATTAAATTTACCCGTTTTTTCTGCAATAGCGAGAATTATAGCAAGTACTATTAAACTAATAGAAATAACATATAAATTTTTTGTTAATACTCCCTCTATTTTATTCTTAAAAATGAGACCAATAATTGCAACCGGCAAAGTTCCGATTATAAGGAACCAACCCATCATTGAATTACTTGATTGTTCTTTTATTTTCTTCCTTGAAATAATATTTTCCTTAAAAAAATCATTTACAATTAATATTAAATCCTTCCAAAAATATACAATTACGGCCATTAACGTACCTAATTGAATAACTGCCATAAAAGCGGTCCATTGCTCCGGTTTTTCCACTGAAATCAAATTCATAAGTTTTCCGGCTAGAGTCAAATGTCCCGTACTGCTAATTGGAAGAAACTCGGTTAAACCTTGAATAATTCCGAGAAATATTGCTTGTATTGTACTCACTTGTCACCTCATAAAATAAATGTTATTCCGAAATATATTCCAAATGATATGGAATTTAAATTTACGTTTTCATTATTGGATTCAGGATTAATCAAATCCTGACTAGGATTTGTTAATTTACCGGTAATATCATATCTCACATTAACCCCGATTAAGGCATAAAAATGATCACTTAACTTTGTATTTCCTTCAGTTTTAATCAAAAATCCCAAGCCTGTTGCTCTATAGTTTGCTGTTCCACTAATTGTTTCGGATAAAGAAACATATCTTAATCCTGCTCCGCCGCCAAATTTAAATTGATAACCTTCTCCCGACAAGATATAATATGCTAATAATGATGGACGTTGTAAATTATATGATATTTGATAAGATCCACCGGAACCATTATTAGNNTATTAGTATTATATGAATCAATCTGGAAATTGTATTCTAATCCCAAAGCAAAATTTGTGTTTAATTTATAATCCACTTCTCCGCCGAAGCAAGGAGAACTTTTAAAAGTAGGTAATAGATCTGCAGAAGTAGACGCATGATTATAATTAATATAATCACGGTATGAAGGAGCAGATTTAAAATCTAATCCCATATCAAAGGATAAATCCCATTGTGCATAAATGCGATTCAATCCTGATAAAATCAATAACAAAAATAAAATTCTTTTCATTTATAACCATTTTTAACAGAAAAAACAGAGAATATATTTTCGCTTTTAAGTCCCTGTCTCTTTCTTTTCAAATTTATTAAATAAATCAGAAAGACAGATGATAGAATACAAAGGATATACGATATTAAATGAGTAAAAATTGCATACGCAGCACTGGTTTCATAATCAAAAGCGAAAAGCTGAGTTAATGCAAATATCGTAATTAAATGATATGAGCCAGTACCTCCTGGTGTTGGAATCATTACTCCAAATGCACTAATTGTCATTACAACCCAGGATATTCCATAAGTGATTGTACAAATTTTTTCCATTCCCAACACATAAAATCCTACAAAAGCATTGGCAGCATATAATCCAAGCATTAGAATTGTAAAAAAAGATATTGAAATTATATTTCTTAACCCGGTTATGCTGGATAATCCGGTTATTAATGTCTCGAATATATTTTTTAACTTATTTGCCAAATTAGGACTAATCTTCCCAACCATACGTATGATCGTTTCATTAAACTTACCTTTATAACGAACAATAAAAATTAGGAAAAAGATCATTATAAATATTAATACAAACCCTGTGATTAAGGAGGCTTTTAACCATGATACTTTATCATATAGATTCCCGGAATAAATATAAACACTTATCAAAGCTGCAAATGCAAATGCAGCAACATCAATAATTCTTTCGATTACTATAGTGCCGATAACCGTTGTGCGTGATATATTTTCCCATCGGCCTAAAAACAACCCGCGATAAAGTTCACCTAGTCTAGGGATAATGCAGCTTACACCATAACCAATCATTACTGATCCGAATAAATGGATAATTGATACATCTTTTTTGATTGAATCAATCATAAATTTCCATCTTATTGCTCTTACAAAATGTGCCGCAAAAAAAATGAATATATATAATACAATCGCAGGAATTGAGGAGTGCGAAATGATATTAATAGACTTTTTTAAATCAACGTTTTTTAGAGCTATATAAAGAAAAACAAAAGTGAGAATAACCGTGAATAAATAACCGGCTGTTTTCCTCAATAAAATATTTTGTTTATCTAAGATCAATAATCTGAATTCCTTTTGGAGGGCTATATGTGAATTTTGAGCTGGGAATATCTTGATTAAATTTTATGTCGCTAAATTGAAAAATATATTGTATATCCATATAATCGGTGACTTCTAATTTGGAAATCATTCCATCAGAGTTAACTAATATCCTGATTTTCTTAAACTGCATCTTTTGATTTTTGGGAACTAACTCTAATAACTCTTCACCGTTTTTAACATTTTCGTCCTTAATCAATTTCGTAATACACATCGGAGGATAATCAAAAATAAACATTTCTAAAGAAAATGATGTTGGATCCTTTTCAAGATTACTTATTACTACACGATTCGAATTTTTATTGTAATTCCAAATAGTTTCTCCATCACTTATAATGTTGATTGTTTTAAGCTCAACATTAAATTTATTTTTCTTTCTATACAAAATTTTTCCTGTAACCTTNNGAGTTCGAAATTTATTCTGAACCTTATTTAAAATATCAGAAGCAGATTGCGCATTTAATGCTGTAGAAAGGAGCAAATACATAAGAAATTTAATTATCATTACAAAGATCTCAAAATTGTTTCAAGTTGTTCTTCGTTATCAACTATTACTTCCCTGGCTTTACTCCCTTCAGACGGTCCAACGATTCCTGCCTGTTCCATTTGGTCGACAATTCTGGCAGCCCTTGAATACCCGAGTTTTAATCTCCTTTGCAATAGAGAAACTGAACCTTGCTGATGACGTACAACCACCCTCGCAGCTTCTTCAAACATCGGATCAAGATCATTTAGAAAATCTCCTGCGGACTCTTTTCTCTTGTCA
>PLNZ01000204.1 GCA_003142915.1 Ignavibacteriales bacterium
TAGGAATAACCCGAATTAAGACGGATAGGAATAACCCGAATTAAGACGAATAGGAATAACCCGAATTAACACGGATAGGAATAAACAGGATTAACACGGATAAAAAATGGATATAAAATTATAATCAGTGAAAATCTGTGAAATCCGTGTCTGTTGTATTAAATAAATATTTTTATATTTACTTAATTCAAACAATATTATTTATACGTCAAAATAAATACGGGGGCAAAATGAATTTAGTGAATGAAGATTTAACTTATAAAATTATTGGTTGTTGTATGGAAGTTCATAATAATCTTGGTAAAGGATTTAATGAAATTGTGTACAAAGATGCTGTTGAATATGAATTTAATCAAAAAAATATATTCTATAAAAGAGAATCAGAATTCAAAATTAAATACAAAAATATTGTTCTTTCACATTCATACTTTGCAGATTTTGTAGTATTCGATAAAATAATTTTAGAAATAAAAGCAGTCGAATCAATTACAAACAGTCACATTAAACAAACTTTAAATTATTTAGCGGCAGCAGGACTTCAATTAGGTTTAATAATTAATTTTGGAGAAGACTCATTAAAACATAAAAGAATTATATTATAATCCGTGTCAATAGGGGCTACCCCGTTGAAGCCAAACCTCCGAGGTTGAGGCCAAACCTTGAAGGTTACCAACTTGTTATTATATAGCGGCGGGCAGGTATTTCACCCCTACAAGGTTAGAAAAAGATAGAACGTATCATTAATATTTTTACCGGCATTATATGTTTGTGACAAGTTGGGGGAACATCCTTTCGCATAGAACAACTGATTAGACACGGATTTCACGGATTAACACGGATAGGAAAATGAAATTAATCCCTTTGAAATAAGGATAAATTGTTATATTTTTTCAATAGGTTGAATCAAGTAAAAGGACTAAATAGGAAAATACCTGGAAGTCTGTATAAGAAAATTATGCTAACTGCAAAAAACTTCTTAAAAAATTCTATACAGTTCTATTCAATTTAATATTCAACTACAATATATTTTTTAAATTATTATGATTGAAGGATAAATACCTTTAATTCAAAGCCAAATCATATGGATAAGTCCGCGGACTCTTCAACCATTGAATTTATATTCGATGAGTTCGGAAGCATACATCGTTCAAAGCAAACTATCGATTTTTTTTTCAATTTAACAGGGGAACAACTCCACGGTCAAAATATTTTAGATTATCTTGACAATAGCATAGAACGTTATAAACTCCAGAATATTATTAGAAAATTAATCATAAATCCTCTGTCTAAATTTACTTCCGGACTACTCTTTTCATACAATAAATTGCAGCTCCCTGCTTCATGTGAATGTTCAGTGGAAAGTATATCCGGTGAAAATTATTTTTTATTAAAAATACTGCCATCCAAAGAAGTTAACAGGCAGGAAACCGGCAAATCATCTTCAATAGAAAACAGTACTTTTTCTCAAAATAATATTTATCCGAACCAGGATAATAAGATAAAAACTGCCGAACTGCTTGATATTAAGGATAAGCTCCGCAACGAAGTTAATTTGCGTAAAGAAGCAGAAGATGAACTTCGTTTAAAAGATGAAACATCAAATCTCGCAGGTGAAGTTACCGGGGAAGGTATTTGGGATTTAGATATTTTATCGGGGGATATTAATTATAACAAAAAGTTTTGTGAAATATTCGATGTCGACTCTGAAGCTTGCAGAGATTGTTATATCACCCATTACGAAAGCACAATTGTTGAGGCTGACAAACATAAATTCAAAGAAGCAATGGAAAAACATATTGCCGGGGAAACTCCCAATTTCAATGTTGAACATCGAATTAAAACTTGTAAGAACGCTTATAAATGGGTTTTAAGCAAAGGGAAAGTAGTATTAAAAGATGACGAAGGCAATCCGATCAGGTTTATGGGAAGGGTTGAGGATATAAGTCTGCGGAAACTTGCCGAAGAAGAAATAAAAAAGTCGCATAGGATAGCAAATGAGCTGGTAGAAAATAAATCGCGTTTTGTATCAATGATTTCGCACGAGTTTCGCACTCCTCTTTCTACTATATTATCGTCATCCGACTTGCTGCGCTCTTTTAGCAATGAATTGACTCCCGAAGAAAAAGAAAAACAATTTAATAGGATTGAAAAATCAATAGATACTCTTACCGAATTATTAAACGACATACTTACGCTGAATAAAACCGATAGTGAAAAACAAAATGTGAAAATCGAATCCATTGAGTTCATTAGTTTATGCAAACATCTTATTGAAGAAATAAGAAGTTCTTTCAAAAAAGCTCCTATAATTCTTTTTAGCAGTAACGTGAATCGGCACACAATACAAAGTGATGAAAAACTTCTGCACCAAATTATAATAAATTTGCTTACCAATGCGATGAAGTATAACCGCGAACAAAATGAAATAAAAATGACGGTGGAAATTGGTACGCATGTTTTAGTTTCAATAGAGGACCACGGTATTGGAATTAAACCGGAAGATCAGGCTAATTTGTTCACCCCCTTCTTCAGGGGTACTAATACCAACGGAATTTCAGGCACAGGTCTGGGATTGGCGATTGTTAAAAGCTCGGTAGAATCATTAAATGGTGAATATTGGTTAGAGAGCGAACCCGGAATTGGTTCTACATTTTATGTTAAATTTCCAATAAAACCTGCAAGTTAGGAATATGGCTGCAGCATCAAAGAAAAATGTTCTAATTATTGAAGACGACATTTCCCTAAGCGATAACTTAAGCATTTTTTTATCTAAAAAAAATTTTCATACTTTAGTATCCCACACGGGGCAGGAAGCATTGAACTCCTGCTTTAAACACCCGCCTGATTTGATTTTATGCGATATCCTGCTTCCGGATATGAGCGGCTTTTCCGTAATTCAGGAATTAAAATTGAATGAACTTACTAAATCTATCCCCTTCATCTTTATGAGTGGAAGCGGCGACTCAATCGATGTACAAAAAGGTTTGAAACTCGGGGCAAAAGAATATTTAACCAAACCTATTAAAGTAAATAGTTTACTTGAAGTTATTTATACTTCAATAGCTAAGCCCAGTGAAGAGAAACAAACTATTCTTGTAATTGAAGATGATCCCGATATCAGGGACAACCTTTCCTCTCTTTTTTTACGGAATGGGTACCAGGTTTTAGTTGCCTCAAACGGTCAGGACGGACTTGAAAAGGCGTTCAACAGCAGCCCAAATTTAGTGGTTTGTGATATCATGCTTCCAGATTTGGACGGCTATTCAGTGCTTGAAAAATTGACCGGGAGCGATAAGACACAAACAATTCCTTTTATTTATTTAACTGCAAAATCAGATTTGAACGATTTTCGCAAGGGTATGTCCCTTGGAGCTGATGATTATATTACCAAGCCATTTAAAGCCGAAGATCTATTAAATAGTGTAAAGAAAAGAATGAACAAGCTTTTAAATATTAAGAAACTTTATAAAACTTCAGGCAACTTTTTAGAAGGACAGCATGAAATAAATGAAGACAACCGGGTTGTTGAGCAGAATTTGAAAGAAGTTTTGACACCCCGGAATTCCGGTATTGAAAGTTTACCGGTAGATGAACCGGGAGATATCAAAATAAAAAACGATAAAATAAAAAATGAAGAACCCGCTGCTCCTCAGCAAATTTCCGGGGAGGCTGCGCCTGAGCCTTTAACCGGGTTACCCGCACAAGGTTATGATGATAAGGCATTTGAATATTTCCTTGCTAACCAGACTGATTCATTGGATTATCAGAGTTATTGTTACAAAAATGTGCTTGTTATATTGACTCACCTTCATGTAGCCGTTCAAAAAGAAGCAATTCTTTTTTATAACTATCTTCAAAATGCTATCGAAAACAAATACATGCAAATTGTTATAGATATGACAAAAATCGACATTATTGATTCTGCATATGTAGGCGTCTTAATTAACTGCAAAAAATCGATTTCTGAGAAGGGCGGCAAAATAAAATTAGTTATGATAATAGGCAAGCAGTTTTCTAACCCGATGATTCAACAAAGCATCGAGAAAAACTTTGATATATATAAAGATTTAAAAACTGCTATTCAAAGTTACTGAAATCCCGAAGGGATGATATTACCCGCCAAGTCGGGCAGGCCTGTCCGCCGCTAGGAGGATTATTTCCCATTTTATTCACCATGCC
>PLNZ01000047.1 GCA_003142915.1 Ignavibacteriales bacterium
ATCCCTTATCATAGGAACAAACGGCATAATAATATGTTTGTCCATTTACCACTGTAGTATCCACAAAAGAATGCTGCAAGCCGGAATCATCACCCTGGTAAAACATAGCGCCGTTTACAGATATGGGAAATAAACCTGTTATTCCATCAACAAGATCAAATTGTGCAATCGGCTGTCTATAGGTATCTTTGCCGTACGCATCGGTAATTATTTGATCTTCAATAAAATTTGGTTCAGTTGAGCGATAAACTCTATAACCTTCAAAGTTATATTTCTGATAGAAAGCATCCCAAGTAAGCTCCGCGCCAGAATCCCAGTACAAAGTAACTTTTTTATCGCCTGCAATTGCTTTGACAAGAGGCTTAGCAGGCGGTTTGGCAAACTGATAACTTGCATTATAAATTGATTGAACTGTTGTTTTTCTTCTAAATAAATCGTCTGTATCAATTCCAAAAATTAATGCCATGGAAAATCTTTGTGTAATGCCTGTTTGCTGGATGGAGCCCTGTTCATTTGAATAAGTTGTACGTCCTTCCATGCGAAAAAGATAACTGGAAAAGAAATTTGCAAGATTAACTCCTACAAGAGACTGCCCGTGCGGAGCAGGTAAAGAGGAAAGGGCGCTCCAGTTTCTCTCATCATTATTAAGATCATATTGATGAACAGCAAATACTAAAAAGCCGGTTAATCCGAGCTGATCAGACTCATCTTTATCAAGAATGCCAAAGTTCGGTTCGCCTTGTTCGGGTTTACCATCCCCTTCGCTGCCGTCTGCATCAGGGCCGGTATAACCGGGGTCAAGCGGACCAATACCATCGCTGCCAACGTCATCATTCAACGGTTCACCCGGGTCCCATTTACCGTTATGATTAAGATCAGTAAATGTTCTCCAATTGCAGTTTTCATCTGCATCCCAATGAGGCTTCCATGAGTAACCGTAAAAATTTCTGAACGTGACGGTATCTGTAGCCGGATCCTTAATAAAAGGATCTTTATTCACATCGGTAATAAATACTTTTGCATCATTATCACGCCGTTCATCAGTCAAGCCATCATGGTCATTATCTATACCATCATAATCTATTCCGGGACTTTCAAGGAACGCGTACCCGGCATATCCTACAGGACTCCAATCCCCCGGGCTTCCATAAGCGACAGTAGACCAGGCGTAAGAAATATTTAATAACTGATTATAGTCTCCAGCATTATTGGAAGAGTTATCATGCCCGCCTATTCCCCAATCAACATACTGAGCAAAAAGTGTTTTAGGATAATCGGTTGTGCTCATATTTGTAATTTCATAATACCAGAAAATTACATCTTCAGCAAGCACTTGGGACCACTGAAAACCTCTTCCTTTAACCTGCATTCCAAGTCCGCCTCTTGTGGTGTCATAAGCATCGGGGCGGAAATTATATTGATTTATGTAATCGCGGTCTGAATTATCATCAAAAACGAAAAAAGATTCAAGATCGGCATTCAAAACTCCTTTGCCAAAAAATCCATCCCATTGACCAGCCCAACTACTTGGCCTGTCCGGCCATGATGCGGGCCATGTAGTAGGGTTATCGCTTCTTGCAACAAGAGATTGAAACGGATTGGCATAACCAGGCAGAGGCCACCAGCCGTATGTTATACCAGTTGCAGGGTTATATCTTGTATATTCATAATAATTTGTCTCAAGAGGATGAAAAGTATTTCCATTTTTATCTGTTACTTCCGCTTGAACAATCACAGCTACACCATCGACATACGTATGATTGGTACCCTTCGGCCAGACTCCGCTTAGTGTGGGCCAATTGTCATAATCGGCTATCTCTCCAAAATTATAAAATACCGTTTGTACAAGATTTCCATCCATAATACCGGTTTTAGTCTGGTTATAATCACCTTTATTGTGATCAACTATAACTTGTGCAAAATTGTTTGACAAACTTGTAAGAAGGAATCCTGCAATAAAAAAAAATTTTAATACCGATTTATTTTTCATAGTTACTAACCTAATAATAATTTTAAAAATCCAGAGCCACTCCAACCAGCACTTGCCGCGGGGCAGAGTAGAAGTCCGGTCTGTTAAAATATTCCTGTATTGTATTAATTCCTCTCGGAGCCGCCTGTGCTTGTGTTTCAGCAAGTGTATATCCTGCTCTGCCGGTATCCGTATATACGGTAATCTCATTAGCAGTATCGAATAAGTTATAAATTTTTGCGAAAACGGAAAAATTTATTCCGGATAGCTTAAAGTACTTGGTAATATATAAATCTACATTAAAAAACGTAGGCATATTTGCACTGTTCTCAAGGCCAGTTCTTTCATTCATAAAAGAAGGGGTATAAGGTAAACCTGAATCCAACTGTCCTACGGCGCTTATTATATAATCTTGAGGTATTCCGGCAGTCAGTGTAAAATTAAGTGAATGTCTTCTATCCCAGTCTAGCGGAACAAGCTGCGAATTTATTTGTACCGGCGGACTCTCCTGTGCTTTAGTATAATCTTCATTCGGATCCGAGGCATCGCCTTCTGCTACCTGGTAAGTGTAATCTATAGTACCGCCAAACCCGCCGGTGAATTTTTTAGTAAATGACAATGTAATACCGCTAACAGCTCCATAATCCTGGTTTATATATTCGGCAAACTTCAAAAAATTATTCTTTACATGTATAGCTACACTTAAAAGATTTCTTATATCTTTATAATAAGTTGTAATGTTTATACCAAGGTCATCGGTTAACTCCTGCTGTAAACCGAGTTCGTACATTACTGTTTCCTGAGGCTGTAAATCTGCATTACCAATTGTACTACCTATAAGATTAGGATAATTACCGGTTAAAGGAATCCTGTCATTCGGGTTAACGTACAAGTATTGAAATGACGGCACCTGGAAAAAGTGTCCGTAAGAAATATGTACAGCCCCCTTATCGCTAATAGGATATGAAATACCAAGCCGCGGACTTAACTGATGCTTTGCCGTAGCAGCCCTTGAAAGTGAGTCTGGGAACGGCGGAGCCAAACTGTCAAGTTCTGCAATATTATCCGGGTTAAGTAATGTTCTGCCGTCAGGTTGAAAATAATCGTACCTGAGACCGATATTTACTATTAAATAATCAAACTCAATTTTATCCTGCAGGTAAGCGGCAAGCTGATAAGGATTATTATGATAAACGTTATAATCGAAAGCACCCGGTTGAGGCAACTGCGGCTGATAACCAGTTGTAGCATCATCCAATATCTGGAAGTCTTTATAATCCAGGGTATTTAAGTCAGCTTCAAACCCGGCTTTAATTTCATGTATATTATTTATTTGACTAGTGAAGTCAGCTTTTGCCGTATACGTTTTTGTATTATGCGTAAAGTACCAATTCTGGGTGCCGCCGGTGTAAAGAGCATCTCCGCCTATTTCGTTAAATCTTTCCTGTGTTACATACCCAGGATCAAGAGGATTTTCATAAGTATATTGTTTATAAGCAGTTGTATATGCAGAGCCTAAAAGATCCAGGAATGAAGATCTGTTGAAGACATGAGTATAGCTTATGCTTCCAAGAAAACTATCTTGGTGATAAGTATAATTACCATCCGGATCAAATATAAACATGTTATCAAATTCCGTATAGTCATGTTTTTGATAAAGCGCTTCCAGCACAATCCCTTTACCTGTACCAACATTAAAATCCAATTTACCCTGCAATGTTAACTGACGGGAATAGTTCATCGGCACATCTGCACCATCTCCTGTAGCACCTACGTACCAATCGGCAGGATTATTGGCAGAAAAATTACTCGAATCTTTGGGATTGAAAATCCTTTTCCCGTAAAGATAACCGTCGTCGCTTAAATATCTTCCGGACATAAAAAACTTAATAAATTGATCTGTTGCCGGTACCGGGCCGCTAAAGCTGCCTTGAAGATTATAAGTTCGTAAGGGATCAAGAGGGCCCATGTATTGAAACAAATTTGTCCTTGAGGTTATATAATCGCCCGAATAAGCAGAAAAGCTCCCGTTGTAATGATCTTCCGGAATTTTAGTAATCTGATTTACTATACCTGACATAGCCTGACCGTATTCAGCATTAAAAGTACCTGTAATTACCTGAAGTTCCTGAATGCTGTTTGTAGAAGCTTCCATTGTAGCTTCACCGGAGTAAACGTCGTTAACCGCAACACCGTCTATTAAATATTTAACTTCCCCAATTCTGCCGCCTCTAAAGTGTCCGTCCACAACGCCTGCCTGCAGATTTATTACAGACTGAACATCTTCAACCGGCAGCATAGAAATATTATTTCCACTTATACTTGCCTCTGTAGATGTGAGATCTTTTTGAACCAGAGGTTTGGAAGCTGTTACTTCAATGGTCTGAACCTGAACAGCCTGTTCACTCATTTCAATATCTAATCTTGTTGTTTGATCTACAGATACTCCGACGTTTTTAATTTCAACAGTAGCATAACCTATATTTGAAGCTTTAATCTGGTAGGTACCGGGCGGAATATTTATTATAAAGTAATTTCCATCAACATCAACGGCTGCTCCCATTGAAGAACCA
>PLNZ01000298.1 GCA_003142915.1 Ignavibacteriales bacterium
AGGGATTTTAAATTAAAATTTGTCAACTGCCGGATTTTATTCCGGCAGCTTCTTATAATATACATTATAAAAAGTTACTGTCTCTTGTTTATCTTGTTAAAATCTTAATTGCTTCATTTCTGATGGTCAATGAAATAAATAATTGGAATAGTACACAAAAAGAAAATAATAATAAATTATAGAACAATTCATTCTGAATCTAAACTTGAAATAGTAGAAATAAACGAATTTATTGTTTTGTCAAGGTCTATTTGGTTATGTACTGTAGAAACAAATATTGCTTCAAATTGAGCAGGGGCTAAGTAAATTCCTTTTTCCAACATTCGGTTAAAATACTTACCAAATGTAGCAGTATTTGACTTAATAGCTGTTTTAAAATTATTTACTTCCCCATCAACAAAAAACAAAGTCATCATTGAACCGACTCTGTTTAAAGCATATCTTTTCTTTATATCATGCAAAGCGCTGCGAATTCCATTTTCAAGATACGCGGACTTTTTTTCAAGTAAGCTATAAACTCCAGGATTTTTATTAATATACTGGAGTGCTGCATATCCGGCAGTCATAGCCAAAGGATTTCCGCTTAATGTACCAGCCTGATAAATAGGCCCGCAAGGTGCAATCATTTCCATAATTTCTTTTTTACCGCCAAAAGCGCCGACCGGAAGTCCGCCGCCGATAATCTTTCCAAAAGTAGATAAATCGGGTTTAATTCCATATAATTCCTGAGCCCCTCCTTTCGCAACACGAAAACCGGTCATTACCTCGTCAAAAATCAGAACTATTTTTTCTTCACTGCATATATTTCTCAGTCCCTTTAAGAATTCATTACTTGCAGGAACAACGCCCATATTTCCCGCAATCGGCTCAACGATAATAGCCGCTATTTCATTCTTATTCTGTGTAATAATTTTTTTTACCGAATCAATATCATTATAATCGGCAATTAATGTATCGGCGGCATTTCCTTTAGTAACTCCGGGACTGGTTGGTATTCCAAGGGTTAAAGCACCCGAACCTGCTTTTATTAAAAAATAATCTGCATGTCCATGATAGCATCCCTCGAACTTGATAAACTTATCCTTACCGGTAAAACCCCGCGCAGCCCTCACAGCGCTCATAGTAGCTTCTGTTCCGCTGTTTACCATTCTTACCATCTCAACCGAAGGAACCATCTCAATTATAAGTTTTGCAATTTTCAATTCAAGCTCTGTCGGCGCTCCAAAACTTGTACCGTTTTCAACGGCTTTTAGCAAAGCTTCTTTTATAAATGCCGGATTATGGCCGAATATATGCGGACCCCAGCTTCCGATATAATCTATATATTCATTCCCGTCGACATCGTAAAACTTCGAGCCTTCCCCACGCCGGATAAATATAGGATTACTGCCGACAGCTTTAAAAGCTCTCACAGGAGAATTTACTCCACCGGGAATAAATTTTTGAGACTCTTTAAATAATTGTTCACTTTTACTCATTTTCATTTTTCATTCCGTATTCTACTATAAGACATAAACTATTATACACTATGGATAAAATACAAATAAAAAACGTTATGTAAATATCTATCATTTTCAAGAAGATATATTTACATAACGTCTTTACAAACATTTATATGCTAAGAAACCGGCTATTTCTTTTTATTCCGAAGGAGAAGAAAGATTAACAAGTTGAGAAGTAACTCCGGGAATAACTGCTATTTTCCTGGCAAGTTCGTCTTTTTGCTCTTTGGTTCCATACAGTTCAAGAATAAGTAAACCTTCATCGGAGCATTTGTCCAATATGCCGTCGTGTATTCCCAAACGGGTTTTTATAATGCATCCCCAGCCGGTTAATATTTTCTGAACATTTACGGCAGCTTCTTGTCTTTTACCGATTAGAACAAGCAATAAAGTCTTTTCCATAAAGCCCTTCTCCAAGTTTTAGAAAAAAATAAAATATTTAATTTACAGAGATTAACTAAATCAATTTTTCATCTTAAATCAAGAAATATTTAATAACTCATGTGAGCATTAGATGAATTGATTATAAAAATAAATTTCCTTTCTTAAACCGGATAATACTAAATATATTTACTATTGCTGCCATACCAATAAGAATTCCAATATAAGGAAGTATATCCAAAGTACCTGAACCACGCCAGAGGACATCCATAAAGCCTTCCATTGACCAGTATACAATTGAGAATTTACTTAAAATTTGAATGAAAGGCGGGAGAATAAAAGTTGGAAACCAAGCGCCGCCAATAGCGCTCATAGTTAAAATAAGTAAGGTGCCTAAACCGCTTGCTTGCGATTGGGTTCTGCTTACTGCGGCAAGAAACATACCGAACGCCGTACTTGCCAGGGACGCAGCTATTATAATAAGAAGCAGGTTAAAAAAGTTTGAAAAAATATCAATATGGAAAAGGATATAACCGGCAAAGAACATTACTAAAAGTTGAATACAACCAAGTGAAAAATTGTAAAGATATTTTCCAAACAATATTTGCTCTCGTGATACAGGTGCTGATAAAATTCTTAATATCACCCTACTTTTATTTTCATCCAAAAGCGAGGTGGAGGCGCCGGATAAGGAAAAAAGAAGAAACATAATAGCCCAACCCCCAACACTTCGGGTTGCGCCCGGATTGTTAATTTCCTTACCAACAAGCTGTTCCTTATCGATTCTCAACAAATCAATAAAGAAATTGGCTTTCTTTGATGTTGTGTCGTTAAACATAGAATCGGGATTACTTGAACTCATCCATTTATTTATCTTAGCTGTATCAACATTAAAATATTGGCTTACTACACCGGCAATCTTTTTATTAAAACTTTTGCCTTTTCCACTCCCTAAAATAATTTCAGACCTTCGCTGCATACTCGTCATAAATAAACCCGGCATCTGCGACATAATACTTTTTGTAAGCAATCCTTCAATTAGCTGCATTTCCATTTCATTTTTAGGATCGTAATAAAATTTTAACTTCAATCCCATGGAAGTGTCGGTAAATGCATCACGGGGAATAACCAGAGCAGCAGAGGCATTCCCTTTTCTTATATAATCTTTAATAGTGTTTGTATCGAATGCGGCTTTCTTACCTTTATCATCAGTATAACTCCGAATAAGTTGGAAAGTTTTAGTGGTATCCAGAACAGATTCAAGTTTCTTAGCAATTTTAGAATCGCTGTTGTTTATAAAAGCAATTTGAATTCCCGACGGACTATTACCTGGCCCGCTGAAAATAGAACCAAATAAATAGATAAGAAATACCGGAACAATAAAAGTTAAACTAAAGGCAGGCTTATCATGCCAGAATATGATATAATCTTTTTTGATTAGATGCAGTATGTTTTTCAATCTCTAAGCCTCCTTCCTGTTAAGTGGAGGAATAAGGCTTCAAGAGTAGGTTTCTGAATATCGATATAATTGTATGCAATACCATTATCCTCCATAGCCTTAAAAAATTCGGAAAATTTTATATTATCGAATGGTGTAAGCTCATACATCTCCTGTCCATCTATTATTGCGCCGAATTTATTAAACAATTCTTTTTTGGTTTCGGTTACATGGTTTTTGTTTATTTGAATTGTCTGTTTATAAGGAAGAAGTTGGATAAGTTTATCAAGTGAACCGGATGTAATAATTTTTCCGTGGTCAATTATTGCAATCCGGCTGCACAATCTTTCAGCTTCTTCCATATAATGAGTTGTGTAAATAATTGTCTTTCCTTCCGAATTAAGTTTCTCAAGATAGTCGAATATTGCATTACGTGATTGAGGATCCACTCCAACTGTTGGTTCATCACATAGTAATACCGCAGGATCGTGAAGAAGCCCAGCTGCAATATTCAACCTTCTTTTCATACCGCCGGAAAATCCTTTTACCTTATCTTTTCGTCTTTCGTACAGTTCAACCCTGTTGAGATTTTCTGCAATTATTGCGCGCAGAAGATTCTTCCTGATATTATAAAATGATCCAATTATTTCCAGATTTTCCTGAGCAGAAATATCATCATACAATGCAATAGATTGAGGAACCAGTCCTATCTTTTTTCTCACTTCATAATTATTTTTGCCTACTTTCTTCCCGGATATTAATAGTTCACCTGAATCAGCATGAAAATAACCTACTAAAAGATTTATCAAAGTTGATTTTCCGGCGCCGTTAGGTCCAAGCAGCCCGAAAAATTCCTTTTCATTTATTTCAATAGAAATATTATCTAATGCAGTGACCTTGGAAAATTTCTTTGTCACATTTTTAATAGAAATCATACCTGCTTCTTCCTTGATTTAATTTAATAAGAAAAGCTGAATCAAAATAAGAGGTTAATGTTAAGAAATAAATAAAAATATTATGATCGGTCAAAATACTTTATAAATTTACTCTGCAAACTTATAAATCTCAATATTTCTTTCATTTATTTAAAAAATAAATAAAACAATCATTAATATTTATTCTTTTAAATTATTTAAGGTATAACACAATTTTGTATATTTCAAAAAATAAAAATCATTTTTATTAAACAAACCAATAAAGAAATATGGAAAAAACAATTATACTTCTACTTATAGGATTAGCAGCGGGGATTTTCAGCGGTGTTTTAGGAATAGGCGGCGGAATAGTTATTATACCTCTGCTGGTTTACTTTCTTGGTTTTTCGCAGCATCAGGCGCAGGGTACATCGCTGGGGCTATTACTTCCGCCGGTGGGAGCTTTAGCTGTAATGAACTATTATAAAGCAGGCTTTGTTGATATAAAAGCAGCGCTTATAATGGTTATAACTTTTTTAATCGGCAGTTACCTTTCATCTTTGTTTGCAATTCAATTAAGCGAAACTATTATAAAAAAAATATTTGCAGTATTTCTTCTTGCTTACTCAATAAAATTATTTTTCGNNTTAAAATCCTGACTTTCATAATAAGCATATAGTCCGTAGTAAAGTAAAAACTCAGCATAGGGTGAAGACGGATCATATCCTTTAGGGGTTTTTTTATAGGTTTTTCCTCCTATTGAAAAATTTTCATTTTTTAAAACCTTTTTGACTGAATTATTTAGCTCTTTTCCTAAAACCGTATCAGACACCGCATCCCTGTAAATTTTTAATTGCTCTTTTGAAGGCATGTAAATACCGGTACTCAGGAAGAAGCCTTTCGTATCTATGTGAAAATAAAACCCGGAGCTTTCCATCTTCTTTTTGCCCTCCCATAAATATATTCCGAGGTTAGTTTTATACGGTGACTTATCTTTACTAAATCTTACATCCCGATGAAGTCTGAAAACAGATTTGTCTATCCCTGGAACAGCAATAATATTTGGGATGATAGCTGATAGCTTTTCCCCCATTTCAGTAACAAATTGAAAAGCCGGTTCTAAAAATTGCGAATTGTATTCATCCCTGTGTTTCTCAAACCATTCCTTGCTGTTATTTTTTGAAAGCTTCTTTAAGAAACCAACTGTTTTCATCGGAAAATTTTCAAATGCCGGTAATTTAGTCATTGTTTTTCCTTTCATTATTTAAAACTTTTAAATCTTTCGAATCGGTGCAAATATCAATCACACCTTAATCCCTTCCTTACTAAGCCTGCCTACCCGGTAGGCAGGTAGGGGACAGGGTTAGCCGGGCGGCAAAAAATGTATATAACCAAAATACCCATCAAAATTGAACCAACGGAAATTAAAATGCGCCAGCCGGTTCATGTTCATTTAAATATCTTGTTAAAAGATTAAACAAGTGCAGTGTAGTATTTTTACCTTCAAATATTCCATGCGAACGATTGGGGTAATCCATCATAGTAAAAGGTTTATTTAAAGAGATCAACTTATTCACAAGCGCTTCTGTATTTTGAAAATGGACATTATCGTCGCCTGAACCATGAACAATTAAAAGATTACCTTTAAGTTTGTCGGCATAGGTTATAGGTGAGCCTTCTGTATATGCTTCGGTATTATCCTGCGGAAGACCCATATAACGTTCCTGGTAAATAGTATCATAATATCTCTGGTCGGTTACCGGTGCAACAGACATGCCTGTTTTATAAATATCAGGATACCTAAACAGGAGATCTAAAGTGCCTGAACCGCCGCCGCTCCAGCCCCAAACAGCTATCCGATTTGGGTCGAGAAAGGACCATTTCTTCAGCAATTCGGTTGCAGCGGCAGATTGATCTTCGGAAGAAATAACACCAATTTTTTTATAGATGGCTTTTCGCCATTCTCTTCCTCTTGGACCAGGGGTGCCTCTGTTATCAACACTTATGATAATATATCCCTGCTGTGCAAGCATCTCATGCCAGAACCAATCCCTCTCCCATTCATCAAGAACCGTTTGAGCCGCAGGTTCGCCGTAAACATAAAATAATACCGGGTACTTTTTTGAAGGATCAAAATTATATGGTTTAATACAATAACCGTCAAGCAGTATGCCGCTGCCTATATCAACTTTGAAGAACTTCACCGGTTTAGTTTTCAACTGTCCTATCCTTTTCTTTAATTCAGAATTTGAGACTAAAGTATTAACCACTTTGTGATCGGGAAGATGCACGACATCAACGATGGGGGGATTACTAAAAGAAGAGTATGTATGTATTGCCCATTCGGAATTAGGCGATATTTGATATGAATGTGTTCCCGGCTCATCCTGAGGAGAAATTCTTTCTGCCTTCCCGGTACCGTTAAGCGCCATTCTAAATAAATATCTTTGCGCAGCATTATCAGGTGAAGCTATAAAATAAATCCAGCCGTTTGCTTCATCAATACTTTCAATGCTGATTACATCAAAGTCACCCGGGGTAACCAATTTTAGATCACCTGTATTTTTCGATACTACATAAACGTGCCGCCAGCCATCCCTTTCACTAACCCAGACGAATTGATCGCCGCTCTTAAACCATTGGGGATCATCATTTATATCTACCCATGCTTTATCCTCTTCAACGAATAATGTTTTTACATCTCCTGATTTTACATTGGCAAGCATTATTTCGTTTTTATTCTGCGCCCTGTTCAGGCACTGTAAAATAATTTCATCAGAGCCTGCCGCCCAGTCCATTCTTGCAATGTAATTATTGCGGGAATCGCCGGGTACTTTCATCCAAACTGTACTGCCGCCTCCTGCACTAACTACACCCACACGGCAGGCTGAATTAGTTGTTCCGGCTATTGGATATTGAACGGGTTTAACAAATGAGTAAAGAGAATCAGTATCGTCAATTAACAGGAAATCTTTTACACCGCTTGCATCGAGCTGCCAGTATGCAATCGTTTTGCTATCAGGGCTCCACCTGAAACCATCCCTTAAATCTAATTCTTCCTCATATACCCAATCGAATGTGCCATTAATTGTGGTGAAAGAACCGTCTTTTGTTAATTGAGTTATGTTATTGGTTGATAAATCCTCAACATAAAGATTATTTTTCATTACATAAGCAACTTTTGCCTCATCAGGAGAAAATTTAGCAAACATAAGTGTGGAAGAATCAGCATTACCGCCAAGTTTAAAAAATTTCCGGTTTTCAAGATTTAATACCCAATAATCACCGCGTGTATTTCTGCGCCAGACTCTTGCAGTGTTTGTAAAAATTAATAACAGCTTTTTGCCAGGGGACCATTGGTAATCATCTATTCCGAGCGAGGATTCCTGCCCCTGAGGAATTAATTTTTCAGCAGGGATAAGTATTTTCCTGTTTCCCGTCGCAGCGTCATAGGATACAATATCCTCACCTTCTTTAGTTTTTTCCGAAGGCTCTAAAGTGGTATAACCTGTTCCATCTTCCAGCCAGCGGGCGGGACCAAATCTTTCGGCGCGAAAATAATTAGAACCAAAAACTTTATTCAGAGTTATTAGAGTAGAGTCATCATCCTGTGCTCTGGGAATTATTGTTACAAATAGAATAAAAAAGAGAATTAAATATAATCTTGCCTTCATAATTTTCTCCGATGAGATTTAACTTGTAATAATTTAGGCGATAATTTATGTCGAATATTATTTTAAGGCAAGAAATTTATTTTGAATGGAAAGGAAAACAATAATAAAAGTGACCCACAATTTCATTTAACATAATATGAGAGGCTAAATAAAATTGCGAGCCGCAGAAAACAACATTAATGAGAAATTAAATTTTTATAATCGTTTCAATAATTTCACTAATCCAATTTTTTCAAATAAACATCTCCATTTATCGTTTCTATTTTCACTTTATTTTTACCCCCTCTAATACTTGCTTTACCATGAATATATTTTCTTGGAGAGCCTTTAGAGTAATCCCAATTATCTGTTTGAGTTCTATTAATATCAAAATCACTAATAATTTTATAATCTCTATTATCTCTGTCTCTATTTTTTGTGATTGTAAGAGTTATATCTATATCCATCGAAAAACCGTCTGGAACTAAAAGGGTAATATCACCGCCGGAAGATTGCAGATCAATATTCCTGTCGCTATCGTCAGGTTTGCAAATTTCCTTGACATTTATATTCCCGCCCATAGTAGCAGCATTGACACTCCCGTCAACCTCATCAATCTCAATATTTCCACCCATAGTTTTTGCTTTTACAAATTTTTTAGCCGAGTGAACGCTAATTTCCCCTCCCATTGTAGAAACGTTTGCTCCATTGGACGCATCATCAACATCTATTGCTCCCCCCATACTTGAGATATCTACTTCGTCACCCTTAGATTCACCATTTTTTCTTGTGACATTTTTCATTGTTACCTTGCCCCCCATTGATGATCCTTTTACATCGCCGGTAACATTTTCAAAATCTACATTTCCTCCCATTGTATGAACGTTCCCATCAACATCCGAGCCGGTAAGTGAGATATTTCCGCCCATAGTTGAGAGATCAAGGTATCCTTTTAATTTTGAGAGTGTGAGTCCCCCGCCCATAGTCTGACCCGAAATTTTTCCATCTATACCTTCTATATTAAGCTCTCCTCCCATAGTGTAAATGTACAAGTCGAACTTGAACGGAACCTTTATTTCAAAATGCGCTTTCCCGTTTTCAGAATCATGATGTTGTTTATATTTGGAGTTTATTTCCAAACCGGAATCACTTTTCTTGATTTCAACAAGAATATCATCACGGTTATGCCCGCCAAAAGCAGCATTAACATTAACCATATTTTTCTCCCACCCGGTAATTGAAATTGATCCTCCCGTTTTCAAATTTATACTAAGTTTTTGTCCTTTTTCAACATCAAAACTTTTATTTATATTTTTATTTCCGCTTATTTCAGATTCTGAAGTTCCATTACTACCGGTTTCCGGTTCATCATTTTGAGCATGACATGCAATAGAAAATGCCCAAAAGAAAATTAAAATAAGGACATAAAATATCCTTCTAAATACTTTATTTAGGTTCATAACCACTCCATTCCTTAAATAATTTATTTTCTTAGTTTATGTATTTCAATGCCATCATTTATTGTATTAATAGTGATAGAATCTCCGCCGCCGTTTATTTTATAAGCTGCACTAACAGAGCCTGAATATTTTCCGGAGTCATAATTATTGGCAGGAAATTCCGATATAATAGGCTTTTCTCCGGATCCGCCCCATCCGCCAAGATTTACATTAGCATAAATAGTTGCTTTTATATCCGGATCAATATAAAACCGGACCGAACCATTTAATGATTCAAGCTTACTGGAACCTTTGACGGATTTTAACTCAGCATAAATATCGCCTGATGAAGTGCTTGCGTTTATTGAACCGTTTATATTATAGAGATATATACTGCCGCCGTAAGTTCTGGCAGATACCCAACCCCAGGAGCCAAGGATTTTTATATCTCCGCCGTTTGTATTTAAAGTAGCACCGCCGGAGACTTTTTTTACATCAATATTGCCGCCCATTGTATTAACATCTGCATTTCCTCCTATATCGCCGGTTGTAATATCACCGCCATAAGTTTTAACATTCAGATAATTTCTCACATTGCCGATTTTGATATCACCTCCGTTAGTCTGGATATCGCCTTTTCCTGAAACATTAGCTACGGTTATATCACCGCCGTTAGTACCAAGAGTTAAATCGCCATAAATATTACCGGCAGTTACATCGCCTCCATTTGTTTTAACATTTACATAACCCGTTATATCGCTGAGGGTGATATCACCGCTACCGGTAGAGNNGTTTCCTTTAAGCTGGTTGTGAAGGATTATATCGCCCTGGTTGGAATTCAGATCAAGATTGTATTCTACGGGAATAAAAACCTTAACATCGGAATTATTACCGTAGCCGGAACCGTTATATTGCACAAAAACATTGTTGCCTGACTGGTAAATAGCTGCAGAATTATTGTTATTGTCATCTACATCTCCAACTCTTACATACACTTCGCTTTTACCCCATGTTTCAACCGTGATATCGCCTGTGTTTACGTAGAT
>PLNZ01000091.1 GCA_003142915.1 Ignavibacteriales bacterium
GTAAGATATGGATACGCAGAAAGAAGTAATGCTCCTATGCCGCTGGAAATAGGGGTTGAGAATGATGTCCCATCTCCTACTTCATAGCTACTAAAGCCGCTACTGACATCGGCACCAAAAGCTTCAACACCCTGTGCAACTACATCAGGTTTTATTCGGCCGTCGGCTGTGGGACCACGAGAACTGAAATCGGCTAAATTATTTTCGGAATCAACAGCTCCTGCCGCGATGATGTCCAGCGCATCGGCGGGAGTATCAATAATATTCCATGAATCCCCCCCCTCATTTCCTGCTGCTGTAAAAGTTAATACTCCCCTTTGGAAAGCAAGATTTGCTGCCTTGGCGCAGATTGTGGTTATGCCATTCATATCTGCGGGTGTATAAGAATAAGTAGTATCATCAAAAATATTGTATCCTAAAGAACTTGTCGTTAAATCAACACCGAGGCTTTCCATCCATTCAAGCGCAGCAGCATAATTATCTTCTTCAATATGTGATTCACTCCTGTCATCTTCGGTCTTGGCAAGAATAAAGCTGGCCCCGTAAGCAGAACCAATGATAGAACTATCTTTATTTCCCCCGATAATCGAAAAAACCATAGTGCCATGATACCCGTAAACTGTATTCTGTGAAGGTTGTGGTGCTGTTGAAGAATCATGAAATACAAAATTATATTCGGCTAAAACTTTTGCATTAACTAATGACTCATGCTCTTTCCAGATAAAGCCGTCATCAAGAATTCCAACTATAACTCCTGCTCCATTTATTCCTTTTGAGTGTACAATTGGAATATCCGATAAATTAAGCTGGCCATAAGCTCCCCCATAATCAATTTGGGTTGGTACTCCAGATGTTTTTTCAATTCCGGTTTTTGAAAAAGTTTTTTCTTTGGTAAATTTTATAATTCTTACCGGTTCAACAGATTTAACAAATGGTGATGATGTTACTTGACTAATTTGCTCACTTGTCAGATAAGCCGATACCGCATTAAACCATCTAAGCTGATTTTCAATTTTAATTCCCATAGCCTGTAAATTATTTATATAATCTTTGTTTAGGGAAAAATCTTCAAAAGTAATTATATTATCCTTACCCATTACTTTCTCTCTGCGGGTAATGCTGTGCGCCATTAAATGATTAACAGCTTCTATATATGCAGCACTATTTTTATCAAGGACATTAGTCGGATTTATTCCTTTATCCTTAAAATAGATTAAATATTTATTTTGAGAAAAAGTAAAAGGTATTATCAACAAAAAGAGGACGAATATATTCTTCATATGAACTTAAAAATTGGATTTTTAAAAGAAGCACCTAACGATTTAAATTACTTTCGGTTAATATATATTACATGTTCCAAACTAAAAAACACATTTCTAGTACCACTGATTAATGTATAATCTTAAGTATCCTGCTCCACCTGATGGAATGGAAAAATGCCTGCAGGCTAACAGGAAGCTCCCAAGACCAATATACAAGTATAGTTTTACCAATAATGTTATCTTCCGGCAGAAATCCACAATAACGGCTGTCCATGCTGTCATCGCGACTGTCTCCCATTACAAAGTAATAATTTTTTGTAAATTCGTATTTCCTAGCAGGTATGCCGTTAATTGTAATTACAGTGCCTTCAAAACTTACTATTTTTGAAGCTTGTTCTCTTTCAATAAGTATTTCCCATTCATTTATATTCTTAGGATTCAGGTCAACGGTCATCCCGTTTTTAGGAATTACAACCGGTCCATAATTATCACTATTCCAATTTCTTCCCTGCGGAAAAATTCTTTTGTCAGCTATACCGCTGTTCAAAATATTGAGCCGGGATATAAAAGCATTAGGCGGAAGAGGAATTTTATTTTTATTGATATAAACCGTTTTATTTATAATTTGAAGAGTATCACCAGGACAGCCGATAATACGTTTGATAAAATCGATTTCACCAGCAGGCTGAATTTCATCCAAGTTACCGGGATACCTGAATACGATGACATCATTCAGTTTTGGCGAAGATGTATTTATAATCTTAAAGTACGGGAAGGTAATATTTGTAAGCGGTATAGTCCTTGGCGTTGAAATTGTATAAGCAGATTTATTAACAATAATAAAATCACCTGCCAGCAACGTATTTTCCATTGAACCTGTTGGGATTACATCTGCTTCAATAAAAAACATTTTTATAATTAGCGCCGCCGCAAGAGCAATAAGGATTGCACGAATGAATCCTTTTGTTCTAAAATGCCGGTCTGAATGATCTTCTTTATTTAAGAGTTTTTCGGGATTATTGATATTTTGAATTTCCTCGGGGCACAAACTATTTACCTGTTTTAATCTTCAATCTGTAATACCGCTAAAAATGCCTCCTGCGGAATTTCAACATTCCCCACCTGTTTCATCCGCTTTTTCCCTTCTTTCTGTTTCTCCAATAGTTTTCTTTTCCTGCTTATATCGCCGCCATAACATTTTGCAAGAACATTTTTTCTCAAAGCTTTAACAACCGATTTGGAAATTACTTTTGATCCAATAGCTGCCTGAATATCTATTTCAAACATCTGCCTCGGGATAAGTTCCTTTAATTTGCTGCAAACTTTTCTACCCCAATCATATGATTTATCTTTATGTACAATCATTGAAAGGGCGTCCACAGGCTCATTATTAAGTAGAATATCCAGTTTTACCAAATCTGATTCTATATAGCCCATATATTCATAATCAAATGAGGCATAGCCGCGTGACATTGATTTCAGTTTATCATAAAAATCAAAAATAATTTCAGATAATGGAAATTCATATTGAAGATCAGCTCTTGTAGGATCAATATAAGTGGTATTCTTATAAGTACCGCGCTTTTCCATTGAAAGTTTCATAATGTTACCTACATATTCACTGGGGCAAACAATCTGCGCTTTTACATAAGGTTCCTCTATACGATCTATATCTCCGACAGGGGGCATCATTGCAGGATTATCAACTATTAGTTTTTCATTTTTTTTATTGTAGACATAGTATTCAACATTTGGAAGAGTTGTGATAATTGATTGATTATATTCTCTAAGCAGACGTTCCTGCACTATTTCCATATGAAGCATTCCCAAAAACCCGCATCTGAATCCGAATCCTAATGCCACGGATGTTTCCGGCTGATAAATAAGTGCGGAATCATTTAAACGGAATTTCTCAAGTGCATCGCGTAAATCTTCAAACTTATCGGCATCTGTCGGATAAAGACCGCTATAGACCATTGGTTTAACATCTTTATAACCGGGTAATGGGTGTTCCGCACCGTTCTTTGCATGAGTTACAGTATCACCCACTTTAATGTTGTGGACTTCCTTTATCCCGGAAATAAGATAGCCAACATTACCGGCGGATAATTCATCAGTCTTAATCTTCTTTAAACCGAGTATTCCTATTTCTTCAGCTTCAATTACAGTATCAACTACAAAATATTTTATTTTATCGTTGGTTTTTAAGGTACCGTTAAATATTCTTATATAAGCAATTGCGCCGCGATAAGCATCGAATATAGAATCGAAAATAAGCGCTTGTAACGGTTCATCAGGACTACCTTTTGGAGCAGGAATTTTTTTAACTACTTTTTCAAGAATTTCTTCTATCCCTATTTTGGATTTTGCGCTGGCAAGAATAATTTCATCAGAGTTGCAGCCGATAAGATCAATTATCTGTCCTTTTACCTTATCAATCTCCGCGCTGGGAAGATCGATCTTATTTATAACGGGAATTATTTCCAGACCCGCCTCAATCGCCATATAGAGATTGCTTATTGTCTGAGCTTCTACACCCTGAGCGGCATCAACTACGAGCAATGCCCCTTCGCATGCAGCTAAAGATCTTGACACTTCATAAGAAAAGTCCACATGTCCGGGGGTGTCTATTAAGTTTAAGATATAATCCTGGTTATCACTTGCTTTATATTTCATTTGAATAGCATGCGATTTAATAGTAATTCCGCGTTCTCTTTCGAGCTCTAAATCATCCAAAACCTGCGATTTTGCTTCGCGTTCGGATACTGTTCCTGTTTTTTCAAGCAGGCAATCCG
The DNA here is from genome assembly GCA_003142915.1 of Ignavibacteriales bacterium. Classification (GTDB taxonomy): domain Bacteria; phylum Bacteroidota; class Ignavibacteria; order Ignavibacteriales; family Ignavibacteriaceae; genus FEN-1297. Next base: position 4,058 of record PLNZ01000091.1, read on the forward strand.
CAATTGTAGACTTACCATGATCAATATGCGCAATAATGCAAAAATTTCTAATATTATTCATAAATTCCAAAGATTGAATTTTAAATATACTTACGGAATAAGAATATTGAAAGAAAGAAGAGGAAAGGGTAGTTATATATTATGAATTATACACTAAAAATCAAGTTTAGCATCTTCAATTGACTTAACATTATAGTTTTTTTGAATAAACGGGAAAAGATTTTGTAAGTCCGGCAGTATATTTAATAAACTTCTTTTCATGACTTAAAGTCAAAGTACTTAACCTGCTTTTTTCACTAATTTTTAGCCAAAAAAGTACCTGAATACTTATTATGGTGTTCAATGTGTCTCAGCTTTCTACTGCAATAGTTTCAAGGATAATTCCTTCCCGAAGGGCAAAGTCCGAGACGGTCATATTTTCAATTTTTAATAATTTAAATATTTGCCTAAGAATTATCAGTCCAGCCGGAATAATATCTGCACGCTTTTCTTCAATTCCTTTTATCTTCAATCTTTCTTCAAGCGTTTTCTTACTTAACACTTCGTCTGTAATCTTAAACAATTCTTCTTTTGTAAAGGGAAATCCATTAAGAACTTTAGCTCTTTCCCCTTCGCGATAGTAATGTATCATTGCAGCAACAGATTGTATTGTACCGGAAGTTCCCACAGCAAAATCATACTTCTTATTGAAAATAATATCCGGATCAGCGTTTATTTCATCTTTGATCAATTGTTCACACTCCCGAATAGTTCCTTCAGTTAAAATATAATTCGGGAAGAATTTTTTACTTAATCGTACTGCGCCTGCCTTTATACTTGCGGTAAAAACCGACTTGCCGTCTTTCCCTAAAATAATTTCAGTACTTCCTCCGCCAATATCGATGCAAAGCACTGTTTTATTAGATAGTTCTAACGCTTTATTAACTCCTGCAAAAATTAATTCCGCTTCATGCTTACCGTCTATAATTTCCACCTTAATGCCGGTCAATTCTTTTACTGATCTAATGAAATCATCCCTGTTTCTTGCCTCTCTTACTGCGCTTGTAGCAACAGCCCGAATGTTAGCTTTATAATATTCAGCTAGTTTCTTGAAACGCCGTAATATTTTAATAGCTTGCTCCATTTCTTCCGTTGATATAAAGCTTAAATCCTTGCCCTGGCTAGAACCCAGCCGAATTACCTCTCTTTCCCTGTCCACGACTTTAAATGTACCATTTTCTTTCACCTGAACAATTATAAGGTGAAATGAATTTGTCCCCATATCAATTGCTGCAATATGCTTAGATGCCATGTTTTGTATATATAGTCTTTCCTGATTTGATAAATAAGAAAAAAAATAAGTTAAAAATCTCAGCCTTCGGTTAGCGCTTCCGGCTTATCCCTTTTATGTGCAAACTCACTCTTCAAAAAAAATAGTTTTATCGGTTTTAAATTTAAAGATGATTGAACTAAAAATAAAAATTATTTTATTATTAAATTGAAATTTATTTTTTAGGCTTTTCTTTTTAAAATTGATTCGCATAATACATAAACATCTTCAACGGAAATATCATCAATAAACTCAGATTTTCTTATAAAAAGTTTGTTGCTTCCTATGGGCGCCCAGTTAAAAGGGTTAGTCGGCCCGAAAATGGAAACCTGCGGCGTAGAAGTTATTCCCGCCACATGCATTATTCCTGTATCGTTTGAGATAAAAAGATCAGACAAAGAAATTAAAGCGGCAACTTCGGTAATCTTTTTATTAATAAATAACCCTACATTAAATATAACCTTAGATTTTATAAAATCTATCTCTTCTTTATCTGAAGAACTGCCGGTTAAATAAAACTTAGCTCCGTAACTATCTTTCAGCTTTTCCATAAGAGCGATGTATTTTTTAAGCGACCACCGGTTTGGAATTTTTCCAGCGCCTGCATGAAAACCGATCAATATCTCATCCCTGTTGGTTTTTATCCCAAGAATAAATTTCTCCGCTGTCTCAATATCATCCTTATCGAATGTTATTTCCGAGAGGAGATTATTTGTACTAATTCCAAACGGTCTTACAATATCAAGTATTCTATCCGCTACATTAGAATCAGGATGCGCACGCCAATCAAGTACTACACGCCTGTCAAATAAGAATTCGCTTTCATTCTTTTTACCGTTTAGGCAGGAGGGACCAATTCTTGTTTTTGAATTAGTGAAACGTGCTATTAAATTACTTGTAAACGAAATTGAAACAGTAACCGGCACTATAACCAAATCATAGGATTCCCGCAGCAATTTGAAAAGTTCTACAAAATAAAAAGGGTTGCAAATTTTCTTTTTATCAAAAATAAAAAGCTTATCAATAAATTTATTCTTTACCAATCCTAAATAATTTTCCGGACTGACAAGTAATGTTAAATGACACCCGGGATAAGTTTCTTTTATTGCTCTTAAGATTGAAACCCCGGCAAGTATATCCCCAAGCTGGTTGTGCTGGCGGACTATGAGGATGCTTCCCGGGTTACCTATATTAAGGCTCTTATTTTCAGGGACTTCTAATATTTTTTTAACAAAAGAATAAATAAAGTTGGAAAAGATATTATTAGCAGCCATTCGGATTATTCTTGGTCTTTTGCGTCTTTTTTATCAGACTTTATCTCAATAAAATCTACTTCTTCTGCATCTTTATATTTTGATTCAGGGGGTGTGTTTTGTCCGTGATTATGCCTGCCTTTAACCTCAGGTATAAAAAACCTTAAAAACAATCTAAGCGCTTTATATATGACATAGATTACGAAACACCAAATAAACAGCTCAAACATTACTCATCAATCCTTTTTGATTCAGGTTTAAAATATTCCGTAAATGCTCTATCTTCTCTAAAAATTTGTTTAAATAACTCATCAAAATCCTTGTCGCTGTTTACAAAATCTATTTCACTGGAATTAACTATCAGCAGAGGGGTTTCTTTGTACCTAAAGAAGAAATGATTATAAGCTTCGACAAGTTCCTCAATGTAGCCTCTTGTAAGATTCCGTTCTATCTTTCGGTTTCTTCTTTTAATATTATACATAAGCCTATCCATGCTTGATTGAAGATAGACAACTAAATCAGGTTTTCGCAAACTCCTGGAAAGTAGCGGGAAAAGTATTTCATACAATTTTAATTCTTCGCCGCTTAAATTCATATAAGCAAAGATTTTATCTTTATCGAACAAGTAATCGCAGACAATATACTCTATAAATAAATTTTCCTGGTTTAATTCCTGCTGCTGCTTAAACCTGTTTATAAGAAAGAACATCTGAGTTTGGAAAGCAAATCTTCTTCTGTCGGAATAAAATTTTTCCAGGAAAGGATTAACTTCAAACTGTTCAAGAACCGGTTCGGCATTTAATCTCTCTTTAAGCTTTCTTGCAAGAGATGTTTTACCGGCGCCGATAACGCCTTCTATTGCAATGTACCGTACTTCAGATAATTCGCTCAATGTTTATTCCGTTTGGTTAAAAAATGGTGCCGAGTAATTTTTTAATTATATATTTTTCGGAATCACTTATACAAATATCACAAATTTTTAGATTTAATGCAGGATGAATAAAATCAGGAGCTATTTCGCACAAAGGGACAAGGACAAAATCACGGCTTGCAACTTCTTTGTGAGGAACAGTTACTCTTTCATTTGAAAACACCAGATTGTCATAAAATAAAAGGTCCAGATCAATTTTCCGCGGCCCCCATCTTGTACTTGCAACTCTCCCAAGTTCTTTTTCAATACCTTTAAGATTATCAATCACATCCAATAATGATTTTTCAGTGGACACCTGCATCACTGCATTAAGGAAATTCTCTTGAGCTTTATATCCGAAAGGCTTTGTTTCATAAACAGAAGAACATTTAACGACATGGTATCCCGAAGATTCATTTAGTTTTGCAGCTGCCTGGCACAAATACCAAAGTTTCTCCCCTTTATTAGAACCCAATCCTATGTAAACATTATTCTGAATTTAATCACCCGATAATAAGCAGACATATAATAAAAAAAATACTACTAAACTATACCAATTGTTCTTTGAATCATTAATTTTTTTTGGCATCGCCATCCCTTCGGGAGAATCAATAAATTTACAACTCTTCCCTGCTTTTAATAACCTCAACCTCAACACAATCTACCACACCTCCAAGAGGCGGGTTATTTTTTCTGATTCTTACAGCAACTTTTTCTATTTGCTCAAATTTATTTAATAACCCATCGGCTATTTTTGTCGCCAGGGTTTCAATTAAACGATATTTTTGTTCAAGAGCAAGCTGGTACACAAATTTATATGCTTTATCATAATTAACTGTTTGTTTCAGACTGTCCTTTAACGCAGCATCTCGAAAACTTGTATAAATATCTACATCAGCCTCAAATTTGCCACCGACACTTTGTTCTTCCGAAAGTACGCCATGATAAGCATAAAAAACGGCTTTTTTTATCCGAATAATATTTAGCATAAAATTAGTACAGAAAAATTATAAAATTTAGATATGTAATTTAATATTTTCTTAGTAAACCCGCTTCTCAGGAAGAACTTTTCATGGCAATTATACCAAGAGCACGACCGGAATGAAGTCCATTTCTCCTATATGAATGTAAAAGCTCATTCAATTCATAACTACAATAATGTGAAATTTGTATATTCCCTTTATCTAAGCCAAAATTCAGGAGCATATCATAGTTATTCCCCGCAACATTGAGCAGAAATTTATCCCCATTAGGAATAAGGTATTTACAATCAAACTGCTCTGCTATTTCCGGTCCAACTTCATAATTCTTCTGGCTTATAGAAGGGCCTATATAAGCAATAATATCTTTCGACAATGAGTTAAAATCATCTTTCAGCTTCTGAAGTGTTTTTAAAAGAATTTTCTGCTGAGTACCGCGCCATCCGGAATGGACAGCGGCGATAACCTTATTTTTTTTATCATAAAGGAATATTGATGTACAGTCAGCGGTACTTATTGCAAGCCCAAGATTTGGTTTATCTGTTATCATTGCATCGGTATCTCCGCAGAAGCCGCCTTTAGCAACATAAGTAATAGTATCACNNATGTATCTGTCTCTGAATTGCAACATTTTCCATTCCCAGCCCAAGCATTTCAAATAATAATTTCCGGTTTTCTTCCACAACAGTTTCATCATCGCCAACGGAATGAGAAAGGTTAAAATAATACGGGGCTTCCCTACCGCCGCCTATTTTAGTACTAAAACCGAATATAATTTCCGTG
>PLNZ01000139.1 GCA_003142915.1 Ignavibacteriales bacterium
CAAACAGCAAAAGTTAATGAAATTCTAAGTGATTATTTAGAAAAGAATTCTTCTACTGATAACAATTTTGTTTCAGTCCAAGATAAAATTAACGGTTTTTTAGATCAAAAACAGAAAGCAAAATTTGAAATAATCAAAAACAATTGGTGGAATTCTTTTCTTAAAGGGACAAAAAAGTTTCCTGCTAAATAAATTGATTCCATTTCAAAAATAAGGCAGTTAAATAATTCAAATTAATGCCGTCATTCAAGAAAGACCAGATACCTAATGCTGTAAAGCCCGTTCAACTTTATCCTTAAGTTCATTCTGATTAATCGGCTTTAATAATAAATCATAATTAAGATTAGAACACTTACAGAGCTGCGGATAAAGTAGTAAATTATGAAGTAAAAATAATTTTAAATTCAGTGTATCCGTTCCTATTTAAGTCAATTACGCCTCCAAGCTGTTCGGTTAAAGTAATAACCAGTTGAAGGCCTAAGGATTCGGTTTTCCTAAAATCGAGATTTTGAGGAAAACCTATTCCATTATCTTTTAAAATCAAAACATATTTATTATCTTGAATTTTGTTGATCCCGATAAAAACTTCTCCTTTTTTTCCATTTGGAAACGCGTGTTTAAGGGAATTGGAGACTAATTCATTAATTATTAAACCGCATAAAATCGCAGTATCTACTTCAAAATAAATCCCCTCAAAATCACTTCTTAGACTAATCCTGTCGTTATCAATATTATATGAATTGAATAAATCCTTCGTCAATGATTTTATATATTCCGAAAATTCAATCTTATTTAATTCCTTAGAATTATATAATTTTTCGTGAATTAATGCCATTGATCTTACACGGTTCTGGCTTTCACGAAATATTTCGAGAGATTTTTTATCTTCTATATATCCCGATTGAAGATTTAATAAGCTTGAGATTACCTGTAAATTATTTTTCACCCTGTGGTGTATTTCCCTTAAGAGTACAACTTTTTCATGAAGTGAAGCGTTTATTTTTCCTTCGGCTTTTTTCCTCTCGGCAATTTCATTTCTTAAATCGTCATTGACCTTAGACAAAGCGGCGGTTCTTTCAATTACGCGTTTTTCCAGTTCTTCTTTGGACTTTTCAAGAGCAGTCAGATTAAATTTACGTTGGGTGCAATCTCTTATTATAGCTATTCCGCCAACGACTTTTTGATCAATATCAAAAATCGGGGAATAATATGCTTCAAAAAAACCTTCTTTCCCGGTTTCGGGAATAAAAAGCCACCTGTCCTTAGCAATTACATAATTCCCTTTTAACGTTTCATAATAATATTTATCTTCTCCAATTTCTTTTAAGAACGGCAGTACATCAAAAGCATACTTTCCTAAAGTCCGGGATTTCCCAATCCCGGTAATTGACTCAATCCCGGGATTCCATAAAGTAATTTTGCAATCACAGTCAAACGCTAAAATTCCATCAATGCTGCTGTTTAACAACCTGTCGGAAAATTCCATTTCGCGCCTAATAGCGGCTTCAACTTTTTTTCTATCGCCAATTTCCTGGTTCAAAATATAAAATAGCGTTAAAAATATTATACAACTTAATAGAGTACCGATAATAATTGTTGTAAAAGTATTTTTAACATTAACAACCAGCAGTTGATCTCTTTTTTGGAGCAGGCTGTATTCATCAGCTTTAATTCCGGCAGTTTGCTCATATATTTTATCCTTATAATGCTTACCGATATTAAGCTTTAATCTTTCAACAGCGCTTTGAAAGCCGGTTTTTTTTCTAACATTAATTGTTTCCTGAAGGCTGTTGAAGCGGGCAACAATTAGACTATCAAGTTTGTTAAATTTAATTATCTGTCCATTATCATCTTTTAACCGAATTTTTAAATTACTTATGTCAATTTTTACATTATTTATGCTTTCGTAAAAACGTTCAAGGTAAGTTTCATCGCCTGTAATTAAATAATTTCTCTGCCCCTCCTCGGCACTTGCAATTTGCCCAACTAAATCTTCGATAGTATTTAATACTTTGTAAGAATTAGCCCTACGTTCTGAAGCTTCAAAAACTTCATTTATATCCCGGTACGAAGCTATTCCCATTCCTATAATAAGAACTAAAATAAAAACTAACCCGGCTTTTATTGTTTTTATTTCACTAAACAAAGATATTCCAACAATATTTTATTAATAATTAAAAATTAAGTAAACGCAAAACCAAAACAAAGATGCCAAAATCGACCCTTAAACGAAATTTAAGCGCTCTTTCAAAAAAATTATTATTTACAATTNNTCTTTTAAAAAATTATTATTTACAATTTTCCGGCTTTGAAAAAAGAAATTGTATTTTTGCTTCAATTATTTATATAACCAAATTCTTTATGAATGCAGCTACAAGTATTTTAATATAGTACAATGGTCAATTCGATAGTCTCTTGCTGTGACTTTGTGCACAAATGAGAATTAAAACTATTTTCTATTTTTAACTATAATCTTTTATTAATAATTCTATGCTTTGGTTAATTATTTCACTTTTATTTTTACTCTGGCTGCTGGGAGTTATCTTGAAAATATTTATGGGAGGCTTGGTTCATATAATAATAATTGTTGCCGTTATTTTACTTATTATAAACCTGCTTAAAACCACAAGAGCAAAATCTAATTGAATTTTTGCTTTTAATTTTTACCGTATTTTAGAACTTCAACCTGAACACTTGCCGTTCCTTTCCCATTAATATCTTTCATTAGTAAAGCGCGGTGCGCTGGCGCTGCATGAAGCTACAAAAAATGAAAAGATTAAAAACCCTATTTTTATTGTTTTCATATATGCAATAATTAAAAACCTTGTTCAGACAATGGTTGTTAATAAAGATGCACATTTAATAATTGCGGTTTCGGAACGTAACCGATTGTCTGCCAGTCTGAATAATTCATTATCTTTAAATATTTCCAATTCCTTTTGGCTAAATCCTCCTTCCGGCCCAAATAAGAAATAATATTTACCCATAATATCTTTTGGTAAACCCCGGAAAACATTTCCTGTATTCTGCTCGAAAATAAATTTTTTACCTTCAATATTCTTAATCTCTTCAATGGAATTAGCTGTTGAAATTACCGGTAAAAAGCTCTGTAATGACTGCTTCATAGCAGATAGCAATATCTTATGCCAGCGGTCAATTTTTGATGATTTTGATATAGTTCTTTCGGATTCAAATACAATAAAATTGGTTATGCCCAATTCAGCGCATTTTTCGAGTGCAAATTCAAAACGTTCAGGATTCTTTAATTTAGGCAGACAAAATACTATAGCGGAAAACTTATTCTTATAAGTAAATTCTTTCTTAATAGTAACACTCAGAGTATCTTTCAGAATTTTATTAATAATACCGTAAAATATTTTCCCATCCCCGTTGGTAACAAATATTTCATCGCCGGAATGATGCCTCATTACCTTAACGGCATGACGACATTCATCACCTTCGAGAATAATTTCATTTTGTTTGAAATATTCAGGTTTAGAATAAAACAGTTCAATATTAGAAAGATGTTCCAAGTCCGAATATGATTTGTGAATTTCCATAATTATTAAGTGCATATTCAATACTAAATTGATAGTAAGGAAGAACAAGAATAACCAACCCACCACCGTATCCTGAACTAAAATCATTAATGTCTATCGGCTGTCCCCAAAATCTCGTAATACCGGAATCCGAAAAAAGCTCTAAATACATAGCAAAACGGTAATTAAGTAATGAGTTAGGAATTACCGGCACAAAATTAAAACTCATACCAACATCTTTTATTATAGGATAATTCAATTCAATTGAGCCAATATAAGAATCGTTCCCTTCCATTACCTGATTGTAGTACCCCCGAATTCTCTCACCAAACCCGAAATCCGATAAATCATAATACGGAACAAGGCTGCCGAATGTTAACCTTGAAGCAACGCGGAATTTAAATATCATGCCGGAATTCAATTCAAAGTATTTTCTCAGATCAATATTTGCAACCTGATAATTTATGTCATCAATACCCATCCCGTTAAATTGAACACTTGCAAAGGCATAAATTCCTCTGCCGGGGAATTGAGCAAGATCTCGAGTATCATAAGTATAACTGCCGCCGACTGAAACCTGTCGATCAATTCTTTCATTTGAAGCAGAAATTCCTTTGATAAAAACCGGATTTTCAATATAATCATACCCGGCAAATAAATCTATTTTATTGAATAAATTTAGTCTTTTCCCTATATCAATAGAACCATTAATGAATTTTTGATAAAAGTCTCCGCCGTATAATTCTTTTGCAATGGGGCTTTTATTTAATGCATTCTGATAATACAACTGAACAGTTAAATATATACTTTGTTCCCTGATAAAGTAAGGGCGATTATAATAAAGCGTAAAACTTGGATCATATCCAAAAGCAGCAGTAGCCCTAAAAGTTTCGTTTTCTCCCCTGAAATTTTTCACAAGAAAATTCATACCGTAAGAAACTTCCTGCCAATCCCTGTTTTCGAAATTAATAAAAGGAATAGGATAAATATACCAGCTCTCACTCACGCTAATCAAAATATAATTACACTGATTTGCCCTATAAGGGATAAAATTTACTTTAGTAAAAATTCCGAGACTGAACACCCTTTTGGAATTATACTCTAAGATTTTCGAATTTACAGTATCGCCTAAACCGAAAGTCAATTCACGCATAATAACATCCGGGTCGGTGATTTTACTTCCAGCCAGTTTTATGGAATCTACTTTGATTGAGTAACTGCCGCTATAAAATAGAGAGTCATTGCCTTGAGAATAAGAATAAAATGGAACATTTAGCAGCAGGACAATAATGGATGCAAATTTTAACATTAATATTCGTTGTAATGGAACTTAGTAATAAATGTGAATTATTAAACGGCGGTAAAGACAATTATTTTTTACAGCCGCCGGATTAAAGGGCTAAGAAATACCCGTTTCTATATAATCTCTAACGGGCAGACAACTGCATACTAAATTCCTATCTCCGTAGGCATTATCGATTCTACCAACATTAGGCCAAAATTTATTAGTTTTTGTGAAAGGAGCCGGAAAAGCTGCTTTTTCTCTTGAATAGCAGTGATTCCAACTGTCAGAAACTACGTTTTGTACAGTATGAGGCGCATTTCTTAATACATTATCATTTATGTCTGCAATTCCTGTTTCAATTTCCTTTATTTCTTGACGGATAGAAATCAAAGCATCACAAAAGCGGTCAAGTTCTTTCTTAGATTCGCTTTCGGTAGGTTCAACCATTAAAGTTCCGTGAACAGGGAAAGAAACAGTAGGCGAATGGAATCCGTAATCCATTAATCTCTTAGCAATATCTTCAACTTCTATTTGAGCAGAAGCTTTAAAGTTTCTCATGTCGAATATAAGTTCATGAGCTACTCTTCCCCTTGTACCTGTATAAAGCACTTTAAAGTAAGGTTCAAGCCGCGCTTTAATATAATTTGCATTTAATATTGAAATGATCGAAGAATAAGTTAAACCTTCTATACCCATCATTTTAATATAAGCATAAGAAATAACAAGAATACCGGCGCTACCCCACGGAGCCGAAGCTACGGCAGTTATTCCTTTTTCATGGCCAAGATTAATGATACAATGGTTCGGAAGAAAAGGGACAAGATGCGAAGCTGCCCCAATAGGTCCCATTCCCGGACCGCCGCCGCCATGCGGAATGCAGAATGTTTTATGAAGATTTATATGGCATAAATCTGCGCCTATTGCGGCAGGATTTGTTAATCCTACCTGTGCATTCATATTAGCACCATCCATGTAAACCTGTCCGCCATTCTCATGTATAATAGAACATATTTCCCTGATTTTTTCTTCATATACACCATGTGTTGAGGGATATGTAATAAGTAACGCTGCAAGGATTTTTTTATTTTCTTCAACTTTCTTGCGAAGATCATTTAAATCCACATTACCCTTATCGTCACAGTTTACAATAACTACTTTCATACCTGCCATTACGGCGCTTGCGGGGTTTGTACCATGCGCTGAAGATGGAATTACAACTACATTTCGGTACTCCTCGCCTTTATTCTTAAGATATGCCCTGATAACCATAAGTCCCGTATATTCACCTTGAGCGCCGGAATTAGGCTGGAAAGAAATAGCTTTAAAACCGGTAATCTCTGCGAGGTCTCTTCCGAGTTCTCTAAATAACTCAGTATATCCCTGCGCCTGATCCAGCGGGGCAAATGGATGGAGCCCGCTGAATTCTTCCCATGTAATGCCTATCATTTCAGTTGTTGCATTTAACTTCATAGTACATGATCCCAGCGGAATCATTGAATGAGTTAATGACAAATCTTTATTCTCAAGGCTTTTTAAGTACCTAAGCATTTCTGTTTCGGAGTGATATGAATTAAATACCGGGTGTTGAAGATAACTGCTATTTCTTCGTAAATGATTATCAAAATTTATTTCAATATTTTCCGCAAGTTTTGAAATCTCATTTTCAGATAAAGATTTATCAATTGCTTTAGCAAAAATTTCTATAACCTCAAGAGCATCGGTAAAGTTTGTCGTTTCATTTATCGAAATTCCGATTCTATTATCTTTATAACGGAAATTTATGTCTTTACTTAACGCCATTTGTCTGATGGCAATAGCTCTATCTTTTGTCTTATCATCAAATTCGATAAGTAAAGTATCAAAATAATTTTTATTTAGCTGATTGTAACCAAGTCTTTGAAGCGCTAAATCAGTAAGCTTAGCAAGCTTATGTATTCTTTCTGCAATCGCCTTTAATCCATGAGGGCCATGATACACAGCGTACATGCCCGCCATAATTGCCAGTAATACCTGCGAAGTACAAATATTGCTTGTAGCCTTTTCCCTGCGTATATGCTGCTCCCTTGTCTGCAAAGCCATACGGTAAGCAGGATTGCCGTTTGAATCAACCGATATGCCTATAATTCTTCCCGGAATATGTCTTTTAAATTCATCCATGGTAGCAAAATATGCAGCATGTGGACCTCCGTATCCCATGGGTACACCAAATCTTTGGGTATTTCCTACAACAGCATCAGCGCCAAATTCACCGGGAGGCGTAAGCAGTGTAAGACTTAATAAATCTGAAGCGACAATAGTAAAAATATTTTTTTTATGCGCTTGTTCAATTAAATCTTTATAATCATAGGCTTCACCAAAATCTACAGGATATTGTAAAAGGATACCATATATTTTATCATCTAATTGAATATTCTTATGGTCGCCAATTAATAAATCTATACCTAACGGGTTTGCTCTTGTTTTTAATACATCAATAGTTTGGGGGAAACAGTCATTAGATACAAAAAAAGTTTTAGCTTCGGTCTTTCCCGGTTTTCTCAATGAATAAAACATAGACATTGCTTCTGCCGCAGCAGTACCTTCATCAAGAAGAGAAGCATTTGCGATGTTCATACCGGTAAGGTCTATTATCATTGTCTGGAAGTTCAATAAAGCCTCAAGTCTTCCCTGTGATATTTCCGCCTGGTATGGAGTATATTGCGTATACCAGCCGGGATTTTCCAGTATATTTCTCCGGATAACAGATGGTGTAATTACCGGATGATATCCCATTCCTATATAAGATTTAAATACTTTGTTTTTCTGCGCAATATCTTTAAGCATTGTAAGAAATTCATATTCACTTAACGGTTCACTTAAAGCTAACTTTTTCTGTAATCTTATATCTGCAGGAATTGTTTCGTCTATAAGTTCATCTACAGTATTTACTCCGATTGTATGGAGCATATCCAAGATCTCTTTTTTGTCAGGTCCGATATGCCTGTTAACAAATTGATCGGGATGATTAAAGTTTTTCATAAATAAAATGCTCTTTCCCTTTAGTAATTTAAAATTTAATATTGAAAAATAACTAAAGTTTTTAACCTAAAAAATGCTGAGAGCAAAAATCGACAGATAATATTATTTAATGCTTAATGATTTAACTAAGAATAATGTTTAATCAGTTATTCCGGTAGGAAATTTTTTTAATGCGGCTTGTGCGGCAATTTGTTCTGCAGATTTTTTATTCTTTCCCTTTCCAACACCATACTCAACATTTCCAACAGACACTACAACTGTAAACACCCTGCTATGCTGCGGACCTTCTTCTTTAATTACCGAATATACCGGGTTTTCCATCCGTTTTGCCTGAGCAAATTCCAGCAGTTGGCTCTTAAAATTTTCATCAATTAAATAAACGCCGTCTTTCATATTAGGCTCTATCAAAATACGTTCAATAAAAGCTTTGGCAGCTTTTAAGCCATTGTCCATGTATGAAGCACCGATTAATGCTTCCAAAGCATCGGCAAGAACTGTCCTGGAACCATTCTTAAAATTAATTGATAAATTTTTACTAATAAGAAGGAAGTCTACTAAATTTATCCGCTCTGCCGCATCTGCTAAAGCTACTTTGTTAACCAGCTTTGCTCTAACCTTAGTAAGAAAACCTTCATCTTTAGAGGGGAATTCATCAAATAAGTATTCAGCAACAATTAAATTCAACACGGAATCCCCTAAAAATTCCATTCTTTCATTAGAGACGGCAAAACCCCTGTGATTTTCCAGAAACGACCGGTGCATCAGGGCTTGCACAAAATATGACCGGTTTTTGATGCTGAAGCCGATTACTTTTTCCAGTTCAGTAAATTTTTGAGGGGTGAGGATACGGGAAATAGCTTTTGACTTATTTCTCTCTTCACGCTGTTTTAATTTTTCAAGTATCCAGGAAAGTACTTTACCCAAACTTATTCCTTAAACTTTTTGAATAGCAAAGAAGCATTATGCCCACCAAATCCAAATGTATTGCTAATTGCACAATTAATAATTTTCTTAGTGGATTTGAGAGGACTATAATTTAGATCACATTCCGGATCAGGATTAGTTAAATTTATTGTAGGAGGTGTAATATCATTAATAATAGCAAGAATAGTAGCAATTGCTTCAATACCTCCTGCTGCGCCAAGCAAGTGCCCAGTCATCGATTTAGTTGAACTTACAATCAATTTATATGCATGCTCTCCAAATACCGTTTTTATTGCAATTGTTTCATTAACATCATTATATAACGTGGAAGTACCATGCGCATTTATATAGTCAACATCCGTAATTGAAACTTCAGCATCTCTTACAGCCTCTTTCATAGATCTTACAGCACCTTCACCGCCGGGAGCCGGGGCAGTAACATGATATGCATCTCCGGTTAAACCAGCACCTGCAATCTCACAATAAATTTTTGCACCGCGATTCAGCGCATGACAGTATTCCTCAAGAATAATTGTACCTGCGCCTTCTCCCATAACAAAACCATTTCTATCTTTATCAAACGGTCTGGAAGCTTCCTTGTAGCGGTTATTCCACTTTGAGAGAGCCTTCATAGCGTTAAAACCGCCTATAGACATTTCGGTTATAGCAGCTTCAGAACCGCCGCACATCATTAAATCGGCGCTGCCCCGTTGAATTAAAAAGAATGCGTCGGCAATTGCATGCGAAGAAGTTGCACAAGCCGATGTTGTAGCATAGTTAGGACCTTTTAATCCATGTCTAATAGATATCTGANNGTCTGACCGGCAGCAATATCCGAAATCATCATTGTAACAAAGAACGGACTAATTAATCTCGGGTTTTTTGTTTCATAATAATTCCAATGCTGCTGCTGATTTGTAACCATTCCACCTATTCCGCTACCGAATATTACTCCAAAACGTTCTCTATCAACTTTTTCAAGATTCATGTTTGAATCTGAGATAGCCATATCTGCGGTAGTAAGAGCATACTGAGTAAAAGGGTCCATCCTTTTAGCAGCTTTTTTATCAAGATAATTTTCGGAATCAAAGCCCTTTACTTCTGCGGCAAATTGAGTCTCAAAATTTGAAGCATCAAATTTTGTAATTAAGCCAACTCCGTTTTCACCATTTAGTAAATTTGTCCAATATTCCCGGATTCCAATACCTATTGGAGTAATCGCCCCAAGACCGGTAACAACTACTCTCCTCTTACTCATTTATTGCTCCAAAGAAATAAATAAAATTTAACAACGAGAAATTTGTTGAGGATATAGTATTATTTTTTGGATAAGGCAGCCGGGTATATAAGCTATTCCCGGGCATAAAAATCCTATACTACTTTTTCCGACAAATATTTAACCGCATCACCTACTGTACCAATCTTTTCAGCGTCTTCATCAGGAATAGAGATTTGAAATGCACTTTCAAAACCCATTACCAATTCAACGATATCAAGAGAGTCAGCACCTAAATCATTAGTAAAAGATGCTGTGGGTGTAATTTGAGATTCTTCAACCCCAAGCTTGTCAATAATTATTTCTTTTACTTTTGCTTCAACGTCCATTTTTTTCTCCTATGGTATTTGTTAATTATTTTTGAATAAAATCTATCTAATAGAATATGCCGTACAGATAATTTGATTACATAGCCAATCCGCCATCTACAGAAATTACCTGACCTGTTATGTAACCGGCATCGGATGAAGCTAAAAACGAAACTACTTTAGCAACATCTTCGGGTGAACCGATCCGTTTCAACGGGATAGAACTAATAATCGATTCTTTCTGCTTGTCATTTAACTTCTCTGTCATATCGGAAGAGATAAAACCCGGTGCGACAGCATTAACAGTTATGTTTCTTGATGCAAGCTCTTTAGCATTTGATTTAGTAAGTCCTATAACACCGGACTTAGAGGCAACATAATTTGCCTGTCCTGCGTTGCCAATAATTGCAACAACAGAAGTAATATTAATGATTCTGCCAAAACGCTGCCCAATCATATGCCTGGCAACTGTTTTCGTATAATTAAATACACTTTTAAGATTTGCCGAAATAACCATATCAAAATCTTCTTCACTCATCCTGACAAGGAGATTATCCTTAGTTATTCCTGCATTGTTTACTAAAATATCTAAACCGCCTAACTTTTCCAAAGTAAAATTTACAGTTTTTTCAGCTTCCGAATATCTGGAAGCATCTGCCTGCAAACCAAATATTTTAACGCCATATTTTTCAGCTTCATTTTCAACTAATTTAGCGGCTTCAATAGAGTTTTTGAATGTAAAAACAACATCACAGCCCTTGGAAGCAAGTTCCAAAACTATAGCTTTCCCGATTCCGCGGGTACCACCAGTTACTACTGCTTTTTTATTTTTTAATATCATGCAACTTCTCTTGAACTCTCCGAATCCCTACCTTTTTGCAAATCAATAAGGAATTCTTTTCTGTATTCTTCCAATTCGGCAAAACCTTCTTCTCCAAAGAACTGTTTTAGTTCTTCCGAACAAGCTTCATAAATAGTAGTTGCGGTAGTTGGGAATTTATTGCAGATTTTAAGCCTTTCAATATGCTCATCATCTACAGTTATTGCGCCTTCGAAAATTGTTAACGGAAATAACATACAATAAAGGGGCTTGTATTTCCACTTTTTTTCATTATTAAGAATAGCAAGCTTTTGTAAAGTGCAAAGCCCTTGATTATCTAAAAAAACGCATTTGGCATTATGTAATTCCGTCCCTACGGCAACACCGGAATCAAAATCCTCATCTTTTTGAGGCGCTTCAAACCATTTGCCTGTATCTATAGTTTGTGATTCATCCATTAATGGAATGATCTTATCTTTAATTCCTAAAATTGTTTTATACTCTTTTAGATCCGTATATACTCCGTAATAACAACATTCCCCGTTGCATTGGCAGTTAAACTTGAGTGTAAAAATAACAGGGTCTATCTTTATTCCTTTTATTTCTTTCGAAAATTGCTGCGCCATTATAAATATTTCTCCACATCAGAGTATTTATCAATAGAATAACATTTAACATCAGGATTTATTCTCTTAACCAGGCTTTGTAAAACTTTACCGGGTCCAACTTCATAAAACTCATCTACACCGTCTTTAACCATATTTACAATTGTTTCTTCCCATCTTACAGGCGAAGTAATCTGTTCAAAAAGTAATTTTTTTATTTCCTCTTTTTTTATAACCGGCAGAGCGGTAACATTTGCATAAACAGGAAACCTTGCATCATAAATATTAGAATTATCTAATTCCTGCAATAAAGTTTGCTGCGCAGATGCCATAAGAGGAGAATGAAAAGCGCCGCTTACAGGAAGCTCTTTAACCAGCTTTGCGCCACTTAATTTACAAAGCTCCATCGCTTTTTTAACGCCTTCAACCGTTCCTGAAATTACAATTTGTCCCGGCGAATTAAAATTTGCGCATTGAACTATACCAAGCCGGGAAGCTTCATTACAACATTGAATAACTTTTGCAGGCTCCAAACCAATAACTGCAGCCATAATACCCGGTTTTTCAACGCCTGACTTCTGCATTGCTTTTCCTCTTGTTCTTACCAGCTTAAGGGCGTCATAAAACTGAATTGCACCGGCAGCAACCAAAGCAGAGTATTCACCCAATGAATGACCTGCAGAAATTTCTATATGAAGCGTTCTAATAATACTCAATAAAATAACACTGTGCAAAAATATTGCAGGCTGTGTATATTCAGTTTGCATTAGTTGATCTTCCGGTCCATTGAACATCATGTATGATAAATTTATACCAAGAGCATCGTCGGCAGTTTTTATCATTTCTTTAGCTTCTACAGAGTTCTCATACAGATCATAAGCCATCCCAACATACTGAGAACCCTGCCCCGGAAATAAAAAAGCTTTTTTAGACATAACTATAACAGGATAAAATTTCTTAGAATTATTCCATGCTCCAGATCAAATAACAAGCGCCCCAGGTCCATCCGGCTCCAAAGGAAGCTAAAATAAGCTTATCGCCTTTCTTTAATTTACCCGACCTGTAATATTCAACCAAACATGATGGTATAGTAGCAGCAGTTGTGTTGCCGTATTTATCGATATTTATCATAACCTTATCCATGCTTATACCCATCCGTTCGGCAGTTGCACCAATAATTCTAAGATTTGCCTGATGCGGAACGAGGTAAGCAATATCATCAGCGGTAAGATTATTTTTCTTCATAATTTCATAAGAAATATCAGCCATTCCTTTTACAGCAAATTTAAAAACCGCTTTCCCTTCCTGGTAAATAATGTGCATATTTTTATCAACAGTTTCGTGTGTTGGAGGGTTAAGGCTTCCGCCGCCTTTCATATGAAGGTAGTCCAGTCCCGATCCATCTATTTTTAATAGCGAATTCTGTAAACCGTAATTTTTATCTTCGGTTGGTTCTATTAATACAGCCGCTCCAGCATCGCCAAAAAGGATGCAATTATTCCGGTCTGAATAATCTGTAATAGAGCTCATTTTATCAGCGCCGATAAGTAATACTTTTTTGTAATCACCGCTTTCAACAAAAGAACATGCCGTCTGATAGCCAAATAAAAACCCGGAACAAGCTGCGGAAAGATCAAATCCCCATGCATTCTTAGCGCCAATATTATGTTGAACAAGACAAGCAGTAGCAGGGAAAAACATATCAGGTGTAACTGTAGCAACAATTATTACATCAATTTCTTCAGCGGACATTTTTTTTGATTTCAACAAATCTTCGGCTGCTTTTGTAGCTAAGACACTTGTTCCGCCATTTTCAAGTATTCTTCTTTCCTTTATCCCTGTTCTTGTTCTGATCCATTCATCCGATGTATCAACTATTTTTTCAAAATATGCATTATCATAAATCTTGTCAGGGACATACATTCCTAACCCGGTAATCGCTGCATTGAATTGTTTTTCTCTCATTCCATACCTGAATTAAGTTAAATAAGAATATTGCTTAATAGCATTTTCAATCTTTGATATTAAATTCTTCTGATGCATTTCATAAGCTTTGAAAACCATATTTTTAAAAGCCTTAGGAGTACTGGAACCATGCCCGATGATTGAAATTCCATTAACACCGAGGAGCGGAACACCGCCGTATTCCTGATAATCAAAATCTTTCAGAATTTCTTTCAGGCTTTTTTTAACAATGCCGATTTTTAATTTATTTAAGAAACGTTTCCCGGCATATTCTTTAAATTTAAATTTCAGAAAATCCAGGACACTTTCGCCAAACTTTAAAATAATATTCCCCACAAAGCCGTCGCATACCACAACATTAATTGTACCTTTTAGTATATCTCTTCCTTCAACATTACCCACAAAATTTAAATTTGTCTTTTTAATTAATGCAGCCGCCGCTATTGAAACTTCGTTACCTTTGGACTCTTCTTCTCCAACGCTTAAAATACCGACTTTAGGATTTTCTATACCATAAATTTCTTTCGTAAAAATAGTTCCCATTACAGCATATTCCAGAAGATGCTTTGGTTTTGAATCAACGCTGGCGCCGACATCAAACAAAATTGAAATACCCGCCTCATTCGGCATTGCCTGTCCCAAAGTAGGCCTGCCTACACCGGGTATTCTTCCAATTATCAAAGTTGATGCAGCCATAACAGCGCCGGTGTTTCCAGCGCTTACAAAAGCATCGGCTTTTTTTTCACTTACTAATTTTGTGCCTACTACAATTGAGGAATTCGGTTTTGCTTTCAAGGAAGAGATAGGCAGTTCAGTCATATCTATNNCTTTCAAGGAAGAGATAGGCTGATCTGCCATATTTATAATTTCATCTGCATGAATAATATGGTCTTTATTGAAAGATAGATTATTGGAAGAAATCACTTTTAGTATTTCATCGGATTTGCCGACCAGAAACAACTCAATACCGCTAATTTCGGAAGAAGCCTGAATAGCGCCGACAACAGCATTGTAAGGGGCAAAATCGCCCCCCATTGCATCTACAATTATTCTGCATCTAATCTTGTTAGAAGTGGACATTAGCAGGATTTAATAAATATATTAGGTTTTAGGAATAAACATTGAACGTTCATTATAGTAACCGCAGGAAGGGCAAGCACGATGTGTCAACTTTATTTCACCACAGTTAGAGCATTTACCCAGCCCCGGAAGTGTAGCCTTATAATGAGTCCTACGTTTATCTCTTCTACTTTTAGACCACCTACGTTTAGGATTTGGCATTATTTTTCCTGTTTTTAATTATTATTTAATTTATTTTTTAATTCTAAAAGAGGAAGCCACCTGTCGTCAATATTATCATGATCGCAGCCGCAATCTCCCTCATTCAAGTTTTTTCCGCACTTAATGCACAAGCCTTTACAATAAACATTGCAAAGCCTTTTCATCGGGACAGCTAAAAGAGCATAATCCCGAACATCATCATCAAGGATTATTTTGTCTGCATCCGCGTGTAAATAAGCAATATTAATAGACTGCGAATCCTGCGGCTGCATACCGATCAAATAAACCATTTTGTATGAGTTTGTTATAGTAGAATTGAAATTATTATTACATCTGTCACAGTCAAAATTAACTTTAGCAGTTAATTTGGCGGAAAGCACCAATTGATTATGAGATTTATTTAATTCTGCATCTACTAAAATATTTCCAAAGAACGGCTCACTTAGGTTAATAACTTTTACCGCTTCATCAAAATTAAAATTATGAACTCCGTCACTTAGGCTAGAAATTTTAATTTTCATCGAATCTTCTTAAGAAAGAGAAAAAAAACAGTTGAAAATATAGCCATACTTTGATATATAATCAAATATATAATAAATCAACTTAACAATTTATTTTATTTTTTGATTAAAGAGATTTTAATTATTGCTTAAAAATTCAACTTAATATGCGCCCAAAGCTCAACCGGATAGAGCATCAGACTTCGGATCTGATAACTGTATTATTTGCTATTTTTCATGTCATAAACCTCAATTTTTTATCAAAAACCCCCCGATTATTTACACAAAATATTGTATAATTCCTTATAATAGATAGAGTTAGCTTAGACCCCCCCCCTCCCCCCTTTTCTGCCTGCCTGCCTGGCAGGTAGCCTATTCGCCCAACATTTGAGAATTTAATCTTTTTATTCAATAAAAAGATTAAAGAACGCAACATTTGTGCTGCTAAAGTATTGAATTTAATTTTTCGAATCTACTGTTTTTTTTACCAGAGTTTTGGATCACATATTTTTGTTAAAAAGGCTATTCAAATGTGTGTTTTCTTTTTAGCAACCCATGACTTTACGAAAGTTCTATGTCACCCCGCTGGGGCTCTAATTTTATTTTTCTCTCACCATGGCTACTAATATTTCACCCCGAAT